>JBDNJH010000162.1:0-7256 GCA_041687875.1 Flavobacteriales bacterium
ATTACATCATAAAAGAATGCTCCTGTGTACAAATACTGAAACCCAGAATAAACACAGGTAAGAACATTCTGACCACCGGTAGTGTCGCGGTGGGCAAACTGATCTATCATAATAGGAGCGTAGCTTCCGTAGAAAATTTGAATATAATTTTGGCCTAAACGTGTCTGAAGATCCGTTAGGAAGCTTGTTGCATTGGCATCAATCCCAGCGTAATAGTTGCCCATCATGTCAGCTGGTGTTGTAACTGAGTTACTTAATGGCGTTGTGGTGAAATAATTCTGATACCCTGCTGGTCCGTTAAAAGAGTATGCCTTGAAAAAATAGCTCGTTCCTGCCACGTTGTATGTTGGTTTGAAAGAACCTGCTGCTCCAACGTATACAACTTGAGTTGTGGCATCGATATAATCTCCCTTCACGTAAGTCGAACCATCAGCTGGAACTCCTGTTGGAGCACTTCCTATGCTGCGAACAACGATGTAATTTTCTGGAACAACCGAGGCATTGCTAAAGCTTACATCGTAACCGTAGGTAGCCACATTGACGAATGTCATGTTTGTTGGTGCAGCCGATGGTTCGGTTGCGAAGTTTCCACCTATGCCATACAGGTTGATGACGAATGTAGTTTCATCACCATTCGCATCATTATTTGCGATTGTGAGCGTTCCAAAACGTGAACCTGAAGCACCAGCTGTAAAGTTGAGTTGGAATTGTTCGGTTGAAGCCGCAGCTACACTTGTTGGAGTAGCTCCTAAGCTAAAATCTGCAGCATTTGTTCCTCCTACTTGGACGCTACTGATGGCAAGAGCAGAACCTCCAAGTAGGTTCACGTTATCAACGCTAATGGTGACGTTGGCCTGGTTTCCTACCACCAATGTTCCGCTGTTTACAATTTGAGTAGTTCCTTGTCTCACGCCAATTTCCTGTGCATTTGTTGGAACTTGAGCAATCAAAGAAATCTCATCCAACCCAACGTTTCTTCCGCTTTCCTTATTGGTGAAATACCAACGGATGTAACGACTAGCTCCTGCTGGGAAATCGGTAAACTCTACGTAGGATGAACCCGCTAAATCCAAAGCAGCTTGATTAAACGTGCGTAAGGTTGTCCAGTTAACCCCGTTTACTGATTCCTGAACCGTAAAAACGTCATTAACAGCGGTTCCTTGTCCTTTGATGTTGTAAGTCACGCCACCGCACACATCGCTGATATGAACCATTACAAACTCATCGTCTGCATCAAGCTTACAGGCCGCACCTAACAGGCCATTTGTGTAGCGCGTTCCGTTCACCCACTCATCCAAACTTTCTGTCCAACCTGTTGGAGTTGGGTCGTCAAAATTCCAGGAGGCTGGCAGGGTTGTTTGACCAAAAGCCACCGATGCGGCAAGCATGGCGGTTATCATTGTTGTAATCCTTTTCATTGAATTGATTTTCAAAATTTAACTCCTACGGTCGCGGTCCATCTTCGGCCTTGTCCCATAAATACTTGTGCACCAGTAGCATCGAATGTTTGCGAACTTGTGGCATTGTTCTGAGCATCCGATACATAAACATGGTCTGTTACGTTAAGAACAGATACTCTTAGACTAACGTCCATTTTCTTTAGTTTGATAGTCCAACCTGCGTGAATATCAAACAAATAATAAGCTGGAATTTTCCACGATTGGCGTCCTGCGTTTGCGCCTTGCAAATCTATTGGCTGAAATTCTGCAAAGTAATTGTCGAAATACGTAATCTGCCCTTTAATGTAAACATCCTTGATGGGCTTTATCTTGATGCTTCCAGAAAGTTGAAATTGCGCTGCGTCACCCACGCGAACTCCATCGGCATCCACATCCACGCTATCGATTGGAATATCGCTTCCTTCCTGATAAAAGTAGGCTTTTGCTTTGCCTTTCCATCGCCAATCACCATAAGAAACCAACCCTTCCACGTCAAAAAACCAAGGAGTTTTGTAAACCGCATCCAATTCAATTCCCCGGTGTACTGAGCCAATGTTAGGTACCGAAATGGTTGTTGGGGTGCCTCCTATGGGTATGGTGGTGGTAACTGGACGGTTTTCCCAAACAGTGTTGTAAAGATTGAGGTTAGCGGACCAACGGGAGTAGCGAATCGCGTAGCCCAACTCAACACCCCACGTAACTTCACTCTTAACTCCCCTTACAAAATTGAACGAGCTACCAGCATACACGTCAGAAATAGTTGGTGGTCGGAAAAACAACCCTCCATTCACAAACACATTCATGTGCTGATTAATATTGTAGTTGATACCAGCTTTGGCTGTGGCGCCCCAAAAGTGAACCCAATCCGTTGAAGCAATTTTGGCCTCCTCGCTATTGGCTGTGTACTGCTGGCCGTTGTATGTAATGGTATCGTTGATGCCCAAAACCTGACGCATGGTAGTATCGGCAAGAATCAGGTCGCGCTTGCGGTACTCGTCTCTTCTGATGTAAGAGTTGTGGCCTCCAGAAACGCTCACAAAACCTGAGAATTTGTCCTTTTTGTATTCAACTTGGCCAAAAACACCGCCTGTATAAACCGTTGTATTGGCACGAAATCCAGCAACTTCTCCCTCTCTTCTAACCACATCTTCGTAATTAAAAGGATTTAGCCCTGGATTAAAAATGGCCACATAATCACCTCCCAAGAGGTCGTAAGGGGTGCTATACCTTTCTACCCAATAAGAACGAAAATCAACTCCCACCGACATTTCCCAAGCATCGTTAAACCTGTGGTTGATTGTTGAAATAAGGCCGTACCAATAATGGTTGTTCATATTGGCCTGAATAAAATTCTTCGATTTATACTGGCTTGTGTCATTCACCAACGTGGTATCGTAGGCCGGAACGAAGGCCGTACCCGATACATTCTCATCGTACAACTGGTCCAATGCCAATTGTCCGTAAGTATCGTAAATAGTATTTCCACGAAGTCTGGTTCCTCCTCCCATCCCGAATGAACCATAAACGATATTGGAAACTGCCCATTTATCCTTTGCCCAAAAATGCTTGAGATTGATAATTGGTTTGTGATAGAAATTCTCGGCCACGCTTTGCTCTTCCAATTGAGCATTTGGGTTGTTTCTGTTTCTGATAATGTTTCCCCACTGGCCGTTGTACCGTCTGCCATAATTGCCTGGTAGTGCAGCGTTTGTCACTGACGGATGGTTGAGGTTTGCACCAACTCGTTCGGCATAGGCCCGGTCGTACATAAATATGGCATCCTTAAAACTTCGCTGACCGCGTTTCTGTGGCGCACCCATAGCAGAAAGGCTGAACGTGTGGTTCTTTATCTGCTTCTGAAGCTTAATAAAGTAGAAGAATCGGTTGGCACCCGTGCCATCAACCCAGCCATCCTGATGATCGTAGGCAAATGCAGCAGTAACGCCCCAGCCATTCTTTAAACGCCCAGAGTTATAGCTGACATTGGTTCTTATCAGGTTGTTATTTCCAACTGTTACCTCCACTTCGGAAGATTGTTTTGAAGTTATACCTGCCGTAAGAATGTTCATGCTACCACCAACTGCAGGAATGGCCAATTTACTTGCGCCCAAACCTCTTTGCACCTGAATACGTTGCGTAACTCCATCCAGCCCAAACCAGTTGCTCCAATAAACCCAACCATTCTCCATGTCGTTCATAGGAACGCCATCAATCTGAACAGAAATGTTGTTTTGGGAAAAACCTCTGATGTTGATTCGGGTATCTCCTGCTCCACCACCTTGCTGCGTAGCGTAAACTCCAGGTGTGGAATTCAACAACATTGGAATATCCTGAGAACCCAATTCTTCCTTGATTTTTTGAGGATCGATGTTGGTAAATGCCACAGGTGTTTCGCGGTCGAGTGCCATGTCGGCAACCACTCTAACCTCATCCATGGTTTTGGTGTTAAGCGAAAAATTCACTTCCAACTGACCGCCATTCGCTTTTATCTCTCGCTTTGTAGATTCGTAACCTATGTAAGAAATCTGCATGGTGTATGTGCCATTCTCCACTTCAATAGAGTACCTACCATCAAAGTCGGTTACAATTCCCCTACCCTCTGCTACAAGGACGTTTGCCGAGATTAGTGTCTCGCCAGAATTGGCATCTTTAACCACGCCATAAACGCGTGTTTTTTGAGCGTGCAAACCTGATGCGGTCGTAAAAACCGCTAGAAATACGAGAAGAAAACGTGACATTAAACGGATAAGAATTATTTACCCAGCATCACTTTGCGCGAAATTACCGCGCCATTGACCAATGTAACTCGCACAATATACATTCCTGTCTGAAGGTGCTCCAGTATCAGTTTGTGACGATCTGTAGCTTGTGTAAAATTCACACGGTCTCTTTCCTGCCCAATGATGTTGAATACTTGAATAGACTCCATGTTCTGAGAAGTTGAAATCATCAATTGCTTGTCAATTGATGGATTTGGGAACATATTCATTTTGTTCACGTCATTCTCATTCACTCCAACTGAAGCGCAATCGCAGGTGTGCCATCCAAGTTCGGTAAATGTGTCTTCAGAAAGGCTGTCCCACTCAGCCTCAACCATAAAAGTTGCTGGATTTACGGTCACTCCTTTTTTCACATTTGCCTTTCTAACCAACGTCTTGTCTGTTGTCCACCAAGTTCCATTTGCATCGCTCCAAGCTGTTCCTGGATCTTCGCCAATCTTTCCTACAAGGTCAACTAATGTTGTTCCATCTCCTTTAATCAACGGCACAGCATCGTCACCATTGAAATAGAAAGGAGAATCAGCCTGTACATACACAGGATTAACAAAAGCATCGGCAACAGCCAACAACGCTGGGTCAACTGATTCTTCAAAACCTGTTCCATTAGGATCTCTCTTGTCTACTACAATAACATAGGTGCCAAGAGAAGGAATAGTACCCGAAAGATTAACCAACATTGGTGTTCCTGATCCATCACGGAAACGGCCCACTTTATACCCGCTCAGATCAATAGCAGCCTGTGTAGGATTATAAAGCTCGAGAGCTCGGTTATTTCCAGAACCGACTACATATTCTGAGATGAAAAGATCAGAACAGTCCTGCTGTGCTTGAAGATTGAAAGATGCTATTACAGCGAGTGATAGAAGTACAAGTTTTTTCATATTGATAGGTGCTAATTAGTACGCAAAGGTAGATTATCTCTTAAACGTGCAATGGTCTTGTTGATAGCAAAACGGAGTTTTAACAATTCCTTTAAACCAGCGGTATCAAATCAATCCTTGCATTACATTTGCACCACTTGCCCGGATGGCGGAATTGGTAGACGCGCACGCTTCAGGTGCGTGTGCCGTAAGGTGTGTGGGTTCGACTCCCACTTCGGGTACAGTATTTCCATAGTGAAGATCCAGTTTGACGTTTGATAAGAACGATCGGACTGGATTTCGTGTTTTTTGTCGTTCGGTAGAATTCTTGTTGTCTAGATTACAACACGCAAGCTCTGGCCGAATTTTACGTTAGAGCCAATGTTTAACTTTAAACAACCATTGTCATGAGAACATTAGCAATCATAACTATTCTAATCCTGACGGGAACAACCGTTTCCATTGCGCAGGACAAAGACAAAAGCGATGGATTCAAACCCCTTCGTTTTAACAATATAACCGAGGCTACCGTTGGTTTTCAGATTGGGAAGACCACAAGGACAACTTCATTTGCTGGCGGTGAATCTGAAGCCAACGTTGCTGGTCACAAGTTTCCCGCGCCACGCCTTGCAACGTCCTTCGGCCTTTTGGTGGGAGAGCTTTTCTATTTTGGACCCGGTATCGCTTATACGTTTCAACCAGCAGACAAGAACAACTCATTGGAACATCAGGTTTCGGTTTTTGGGCAGACCCGTTTGAATTTCGCCAAAGGAAGAATTCGCCCGTTCCTAGATTTCAAAGGCGGCTATCATTTTGCATCGCTTGCCGAGGCTAATCAAACCTTGGATTCGGATTGGTATAAATGGGATGGTTTTTTCCTAGAACCTGCTTTGGGGCTTTCGTTCAAATTGGGTAAACATGCTTTGCTCAACACATCATTGGGTTACCAGTTTGTGAACGCTGGAAATCGAATTGAACAGAGCATCATGACCGATAGTGGAAATCCGATCATTGATGCGACACTAAAGGAGAATTACCATAGGCTGTTGCTCACGATAGGATTCACGTTTCAGTAGTCTCTATGTTCTTCTGTTTAAACAGTTGGCGACTGTCAAGGTCGTAGCAAACGAGTCGGCCATAATCCTTTCCGAGGTAGGTGTGCGAGCATCCGTTATCAAAACAGATGAACGAGGAATTTGCCTCAACCGCAGCCTTAATCTTAGACCATTTGGTAGGAGTATGTCCGAAATAAACACACCTTTTGTTGAAAGCCTCCTCAATGGAAAAATTACGAACCCAAACCATGGCGTGCGTATCCGTTAGCGGTTTCTCAATATTCAGATTGAATCCAGCATGAACCAGGTAGAAATCGTCCAACTCATAGTAATAAGGCAATTTGCGCATGAAACGGAATGCCCGTTTTTTTATCCGCTGCTGTTTGTTTAGCAGATTCAGTGAGTTCCGCGACTTGAGTAGCATTTTCAGCTCTTCTGGTTTTTCTCGGATGATGTGGAGCACAGTCTCTTCATGGTTTCCCATCAATGAAAAAACGTTGTAGCCGTCTTCTTCCAGCTTCAAAACGATGTCAATCACTTCGATACTTCTCGGTCCCCGATTAATGAAATCGCCCAAAAGAAAAAGCTGGTCATCGGTTGTCAGCGCCACTTTTTCGAGCAATTGCTGAAACGTGTTGGCGCAGCCGTGTATATCGGTTATGACCAAGCGCCTGCCGCCATTTTCTGGCCGGGGCACCTTCATTCCAACCGTGCTAAACAAATCCCTCATGTTACGCAAAGATATTTTTACGCTCACAAAACGGGACGAAGGACAAGGGGCAAGTGACGGTTTCGCCACTCGTCACGCGACCCTCGTCCCTCAAACACAGAGGTGTTAAAATGTCTGATGGTATTTTTTCAGAAAATCTCAATTCAAACGCGTAAGGTGACTAAGGACATCAGAACCCAATCTTTAAACTGAGTTTGAACGCAAGATTGTCAAATTCATTGAAATAAGCGTAGGCACCATAACGATAGAACACGCCAAGGCCCATGATGTTGTGTCTGAACAGGTCTTCAATCACAATTCCAGTTTCAAAAAAGCCTTTTCGCATGTCCTGGATATTTAGACCGTAATGCATCTGTGGGTAGGTGAGCCATCCTATGCCCATGTTATTTGCC
>JBDNJH010000163.1:0-7979 GCA_041687875.1 Flavobacteriales bacterium
CTTCAGGCAAATCCGAAAGTTGCGCAAGCGGTCATGGAACGCGATGCTGCTTTGGAAGCATTTACGCGTGAGTACGAGCAATCACCGAACAGAGGCGGTGGCGTGTACACCATTCCTGTGGTTTTCCATGTGATTCACAAGTTTGGAACGGAGAACATTTCGCGCGAGCAGATTTTAGACGGACTTCGGATATTGAATGAGACTTTCCGAAAGACGCGAGAAGATACGGCTGATATTCATGCTGATTTTAAACCGATTCATGCCGATACGGAGATTGAATTTGCGCTAGCAACCAAAGACCCAGAAGGCGTTTGTCACAGCGGCATCAACCGCATTGCATCCGACCTCACCAACTCTGGCGATCACCGTGTGAAAGAACTCATCCATTGGAATCCAGCGATGTATCTGAACGTGTATATCACCTCCAATGCTGCTGGTTTGGCGGGGCATTGCGTGTGGCCTGCGGATGCAGATACTATTCCTGAGTGGGACGGAATTGTGATTGCAAACAACTATGTCGGCACTATCGGAACTTCCACACTCACTCAAAGCGTGGCGTTTGCACATGAGTGCGGGCACTACCTCAACCTCCACCACATTTGGGGCGGCAATAACGTTCCTGAATTCTACTACTTACCGGTTGGGCAACCGACCAATTGCGATGAGGATGATTTGGTTGATGATACTCCGAATACCATTGGCTGGAGCAGTTGCAATCTCAACGCTGCATCGTGCGGAAACGTGAGAGATAACGTTCAGAATGCCATGGACTATTCTTACTGCAATATCATGTTCACCGAAGGGCAGAAAACGCGGATGCATGCTTGTTTGAACTCTCCGATTGCGAATCGGAACAACCTTTGGACACCAAGCAACCTCGTGGCCACAGGCGTAATGCCATCGGAAGGTCTTTGCGCAGCAGATTTTGAAGGTGACTACAGGCTGATCTGTAACCCAAACGGAGGCGCGGTCATGTTCACTAACACCTCTTATCACGGAGAAATTGATTCGGTTTATTGGGAGTTTCCGGGAGGAGATTCTCCCTTTTCGGCAATCGAATCAGCAGTAGTTGTCTATAACCAAGCTGGTAACTTTGATGTTTCGCTAACGGTCTATTCAAATGGTTCGTCTCAACAAATAACGAAGGAGAATTACATCAAGGTATTACCAGATTCTTCTTGGTCTTATCCGTTTTCAGATTCGTTTGAAGATAACCCGCTGGCAACCGATAGCCAGTGGTACGAGAGTGCCGTCAGCGATGACAGTTTCTGGGTAGAAAACCAGCTTGCTGCAAGCGATGGAAATCATTCTTTGCTGGTGGACAATTGGGAGGTTAACCGATTAACGGTGAATGAACTCTACGGCCCACCAATTAATCTAAGTGGCGCATCGCAGATGAAGCTGGCTTTCAAATATGCCTATGCTGCTTCAGACATGGCGGCAACAGGTTCTAAACTACAGATTCAGGTATCGCGCAATTGCGAAACCAGCTGGTCAACGCGGTTAAGTTTAACGGGTGCAGGTTTGGAGACGGCAGCTCCGCAAACAACTCCATTTCTTCCAATTGAAACACAATGGAAGCAAGAAGTAGTAAATATCTCGGCTTCCTACTTGGAAGATGGTTTCCGGTTCCGTTTCGTTTTTACATCCAACGGAAACAACCGTTTGTTTTTGGATGACATCAATATTGACCTGACTGCTAGCATCGAAGATTCGTGGCTGGCTGCCTCGGACATATCCATTTACCCCAATCCGACATCCGAACTGCTTAACGTGAATTTCACCTTAAGCGAACCTTCGGATATTGAATTCTCTATTGTGGATGTAATAGGAAAAGTGTTGATTTCGGCACCAAACAAAAGTTTTGCTTCGGGCATTAATACGTATCAGTTCGATTTGAAAGTGCTTGAATCTGGGGTTTATTTTCTTAGACTTGAATCAGGCAGAAATCAATCAACAAAAAGATTCATCATTTTTTAATGCCTTTGGAAATTGCTGGTTCGTATTTTTGTTTCAAATAAACTAAAAATGAAAAAACATCTACTGTACACAATTCTAACCGTTAGTGCAGCTATTCTGGCCATTTGCCCAGTGATGGCTCAATCAGCAGGCGGGCCAAATCCGGTCATCACCGAAATCATGTATAATTCGCCAGAATCTGGAAATGATACACTTGAGTTCGTTGAACTCTACAATCCAAGTATGAATTCTTCGATTACCCTGACTGGTTATTACTTTACCGGATTCACGTTCACTTTTCCGGTAGGCTATTCTTTGGGACCTAACCAATATGTTATCGTAGCTGGAGATTCAGTCATTTTTGAGGCTGCGTTCGGAGTTGAAGCATTGGAGTGGGATGGTGCAACAACACAATTGAGCAACAACGGAGAAGGATTATCGCTAAGACATCTAAGTTTTGGTCTGATTGACACCGTTGGTTATGATGACATTGCTCCATGGCCAACCGCAGCCAATGGTCAAGGGTATTCATTAGTTCTTTGCGACCCAACTTCTGACAATAATGTGGCTACCAACTGGTCGCTTTCTGAAAACAATACGGGAGTGGTTGTGAACTCAGTAACAATCTTTGCCGATCCGGGACAGGCTGCTACTTGTACTGCCGTTGGAATTTCTGACGACAACGTTATCACTACGGTTGTTTACCCAAACCCGACTGAAGGTGAGTTTAGAATGCAATTTGCTTCGCTTGAAAAAGCTGCAGCTCTTGACATTCACAACAGCATGGGGCAATTGGTGCATAGCCAAACAGTTTCTGCTGGTTCAACTTCGATTAACGTGCACTCGAACTTGAAAAGCGGTTTCTACCTAATCAATTTGACGGTTGGAGACAGAACGGAACAACACCGTTTGATAATTCAATAATCACCCATATTAGAATAAAGAAAAGGGCGGCCAATGGCTGCCCTTTTTAATTGTATTCAACTTTTATTCCCACTTCAAGCCATCGTGGAATGGCCTTTGTTCAAACCTTATCTTTGGACGAACACGTTTGCCTACTGTGAGAAAACTCCTCTTTTTTCTTGGATTGACATTGGCCATTGGTCTTTTCGCTTCCTATCAAGGCAAGCGCATGGCGCACCAGATTGTGCGTCACAGCGTAGAGCAAATTCAAGCTGATATTCTTGCGTTAGACGAATCGATTCAAGCACAGCTGAAGGAGATTAACGAAAGTGATATCGGGCTGCAAAGTCTTTGCTGCAATTGGGAGAAAAAAGGAATCGGATTTGTAATTTACAACGATAACCAAGTAGCCGATTGGACTACCAGCGGCATTCCATTTGAGGTAGAATTTGACAAACGTCAACCTCCCAAACAGGGAATCATCAATCTGAAAAATTCGTGGTACCTGTGTCGTTCCATTGAGAATGATCATCAGCTTTTGGTTGCCTATGCGCTGCTCCGCACCAATTACGATTTTGAGAACCGATACATTTCCAACCGATGGAGCCCGAGCGTTCATGCAAATTCGCAGTTCAGCTTTACGAATTTAGACTCGGAAAACCTGATTGAGTTGACCGATGGCCCCAGTCAGGTTGGATTACGATTTGTACCTGATGCGGCCGGGTCTGACATCTCTTGGAACTCTTTTATTTGGCTCATTTTCCTCCTATTAATCCTTTTTACCCTTTGGCTTGCTGGCAATTGGATGGAAGAAACAACATCAGTGGCGGTTAGCACTTCCGTGTTTGTGTTGCTCGTGGCTTCGCTACGAATGTTGATGCTTTGGCTCGAACTGCCGCAAGGTGTTTACCAATTAGAACTGTTCGGGCCTACACAGCACGCCACTTCCACCTTTATTCCTTCGCTGGGCGATTTTATTCTTCATTTGGCGTTTCTGCTGCTTATCGTGCTCCGATTATCGCGCATAACATTTCATCTAAAAAATATACTACTGCAAAAACTGGTTGCAGTTTGTATTCCAATCTTATTAATGGTGCCCGTGCATCATCTATTTGAAATTCTGGTTGTTAACTCCTCCTTTTCGCTTGATTTAAACAGTCCATTTTCATTAGGCCGCTACAGCTTTATTGGCCTGTTTGCCAGCTTCCTTATCCTGCTCAATTATCACGTCATTTTCAGGGCGCTGTTCAATTCGTTGGATAAAAACCAGCAGACTTTGAAAGGAATTTTCATTCCTGTAACGCTATCCGTATTGTCACTCATTTTTCTTTTAGGAGCCAACATACATGCCGTTTTGGTGGCCGTAGCGGCAGGAATCGTGCTGTCGTTTCTAATGCTCACACAAAACTGGATAAAGGATAAAAGCGGCATTTATCGCCATGCGCCAAGTGTGCTGGCATTCTCCATACTGGCAAGCGTAATGTTAATTGGCGAGAATGCCCTTAACGAACAGCAGCTGAGGATAGGAATTGCACGCAAAATAGATCAACAGCAGAACCCCATTACCGAGTATCTTTTTGGAGATCTTGCCATTGATATTCAGACTGATAGGAAGCTACGTTTGAGCTTGACAAATACACCGATTGATGCCGAAAATGTGTTGCAAATCCTTCACGATAAATTGGGCTACGATCATTGGAATCGGTACCTCGGAATTGTAGATATATTTAATGACGAAGGTGGCCTTATGGTTTCTGACCGCGAATTGACGGGACCTAATTATTTTGAGCTGCAAACAGAGTACGACAATTCAAGACCAAGCATTTCCGATGGCCTGAGATATGTTGGAAACTGGAATTCGGAAGGCGGCTACTTGGCTCGGATTGAAGTGGATGGTAAGCGCAATCAAAAGAATTTAGTGGTTTTTATTCGCCTCATTCCCGAAAAAACGGATGACATTCTCGGTTTCACAGACCTCTTTGTATCTGAGGAAATAAGTACCGCCAAAGCGTTTGAAGGTTATTCCTACGCGCTCTATCACAATGGCGAGTTGCAGGAAGAGCATGGCGATTTTTCTTACAGCCTTTCCGACCAAGTTTACGATGAGTTTGAGCAGGAGAACTGCTTTTTTGAAAAAGAGCATTACAGTCATTTGGTGTCGCGGACACAAGAGGGTACAGTTGTATTGGTAAGCCGAAAATCGACAGGGTTGCTGGGCTATTTGACCACCTTCTCGTACTTGTTTTTCATCTACCTCATTTGCTCCATACTGGCTTCGCTGGTAAGTGGACAATTGGTTGCTGGAATTTGGGGCAAAAAGAGTTTCCGTAATCGGATAAACTGGGCAATGAGTACCGTGTCGTTCATTTCGTTGCTCCTTATTGGCCTGCTTACTGTGTATTACGTGATTCGCGAATATCATAGTCGAAACGAAGAGATGATTTCTGAGAAATCGAAGTCTGTTCTCATTGAATTGGAGCAAAAACTGCGCGATAGGCACGTGTTTATTACCGAGGACGAACCAATGCTTGCTGCCTTGCTTGCCAAATTCTCCAAGGTGTTTTTCACAGATATCAACCTCTATCATTTGGATGGAAGGTTGTTGGCCACATCTAGGCCACGGCTGTTTGATGAGGGCCTGATGGCCGAGGTTATTGACCCCACCGCATATACCCAAATGCGCTTCGAACAGAAATCGAGTTTTATTCAGGAAGAGACCATTGGCAACCTAAGTTATCTTACCGCCTACGTTCCATTTCGCAATGAAAAACGGGAAGTAATAGCCTTTATGAGCCTCCCTTATTTCGCGCGGCAATATGGCCTTCAGCAGGAGATTTTTTCGCTGCTAGCTGCGCTTACCAACATCTACGTTTTTCTGATTCTAATCTCCGTGATGCTAGCGTTGTTTGTCTCCAACCGCATTACGGAACCACTTCGTTTTATTCGAGAAAGTCTGAAAAACCTAAAGCTTGATGAGGCCAACCGTGCCATTGAATGGAACAGTAAAGACGAGATTGGTGAGTTGGTGGAAGAATACAACCGAACGTTGAATGAATTGGTGCGAAGTGCCGAACTTCTTGCCAAATCGGAGCGCGAAAGTGCTTGGCGCGAAATGGCAAAACAGGTGGCGCACGAGATCAAGAATCCGCTCACACCCATGAAGTTGAGCATTCAGATGCTACAGCGCAGCAAGAATGATGGCGTGGAAGATTTAGGTGAACGTATCGATAAAGTCACTGCCACATTGATTGAGCAGATTGATACACTATCAAACATTGCTTCTGAGTTTTCTTCGTTCGCACAAATGCCAAAATCGAACATCGAAAAGGTTGATTTGAAACATCTTTTAGAAAGCGTGGCCGAGCTTTACCGAAACTCTGAAGCGGCTATCGAATTGAACCTCCAGGTAGATTCGAAACCTACAATTCAGGCCGATAAAGAGCAAATGCTTCGGGTGATCAACAATCTTATCAAAAACGGAATTCAAGCTGTGAAAGATGGTACAGAACCGCAAATCGCGCTTGGGCTTATCCGTAATAATAACCAATGGATTGTTTCGGTCAGAGATAACGGTTTGGGTATTTCGGAAGACCTTAGAGACAGAATATTCGTTCCCAATTTCACTACAAAATCATCAGGCATGGGTTTAGGTTTGGCAATGGTGAAGAATATAGTTGAGTCTGCAAATGGCAAGATTTGGTTCGAAACTGAACTCGGCAGAGGCACGGTTTTCTACACCTCTTTTCCTGCGGCTTGAGGGCGTTTTATTTTGGAACTTACCAAATAAACGCCTGTGCAAATAAGCATGGCAGACACCACTTTTATCCAATCTAGTTGGTCTTTTCCCAACGAAATGGCAAAGGCCGAAGCAATAATCGGTTGCAAATAAATGTAGGTGCTTACTACAGATGGACTCACATATTTTAGTGCACTGATATTGAACAGGTAAGCGAAAAAACTGAGCCCGATAACTACAAAAAGTGTTGCCCATATTACGTGAGGTGGAAATGTGCTCCATTCAATCTGAGTGAACTCGGTATACCCGAATGGAAGCACCATGAAAAGGCCGAACAGAAATACCCATTTTATCACCGTTACAGGATTATATTTCTTCATAATCGGAGAAATGAGTACTAGATAAACACCGTAAGACGATGCGTTTACGAATATGAGCATATCGCCTAAAAACGTATCCGAGCTGAAGGATAATTTTTTACCCATCACCAAAATCATGAATGTTCCGAGCAATCCGATGCCGATGCCAAGTGCTTTTTTGGTAGTGATACGTTCCTTAATGATGAAAGCCGCCATTATCAACACCATAATTGGCGTTGAAATCATAATGACCGAAGCATTAATAGGATGGGTAAGACTCAGTCCCTTGAAAAACATGAGCTGATTGATAGCTATCCCGAAAAGCGCACACAACGCCAACTTTGGCAGGTCTTTTCGGTCAATTTTTTCTTTGACGAAAAGCCCGGTTATCCAAAATAGAGAAACAGCACCAAGGCACCTCAGCAATACAAACCCAAATGGCTGAATGTATTCGGGCATAGCCATTTTGGCAATGGTGTAGTTGGCGCCATACAACAGTTGCGCCCCAATAAGCATAAGGTGGGCAAGAAGTTGTTTATTCATTGAGCGCGGCCTTGGCGGCTTCAATAGTTTTTTGGGCGTTTCCAACAAACAGCGCATCACCAATCCAAATGAATGGCCGTTTCAGAAATGTGTATTCCTCTAAGATGTATTTGCGGTAATCGGCTTCCGAAAGCTTCATCTCGTTCAATCCCATACTTCGGAATTTTTGTGCACGCTTGCTGAATAATGCTTCGTAGGAACCAATCTTGTCCTTGGCAGCATCTAATTCCTTGGCAGAAATATTCTCCTGCTTGATGTCCTGAAACTCAAAATCGTTCTCTTTCAACTCCAATTCTTTGATAATGCGTTGGCAGGTATCGCAAGTAGAAAGATGGTGAATTTTGCGCATGGGTTATTGATTTGGCCGCGAAGGTAACGCGCACAGATTCGGTTTGCTAAAAACGCAAGCCAGATTTCAAACGGACCTACCTCAGATAATTTCGTGCTTAAAAGACGGGTTTCTACTGGTTTAACCAGTC
>JBDNJH010000164.1:0-10191 GCA_041687875.1 Flavobacteriales bacterium
CTACTTATTCAGAAAAGATAAGTGGCGCTCAGAATATCGTTGGATTGAGAAATCAGGTAATCCATGCTTACGACAACATTTCGGACGAAAACATTTGGGCAATGATTGTCAATCATCTACCTAGATTGAAGGAAGATGTGAATAGATTACTTGGCGAACACCTTTAGTGGGTTTGTTTTAAGTATCGAGATTATGGTCACTTCTAATCTCCAAGCTATTCACGACAAATTCGCCTAGCTAATGATTAATTCTGATGAACATTCCTCAAATTTAAACGCAACCTGTTAACAATCACTCGATGGAATTTCACTGTCCTCATTAAAAAAAATTGTTCTAACGACTACCCAATCCTCTCCAAAACCTTCTTCATTCCAACCTTCTCCTCTACCAGCTGAGAAAGTTTTTCAATCGGGACACGTTCTTGTTGCATCGTGTCACGGTCGCGAAGTGTGACAGCGTTGTCTACTAAAGTATCGTGATCAACGGTGATGCAGAAAGGAGTTCCGATGGCATCTTGTCTACGGTAACGTTTTCCAATGCTGTCCTTCTCTTCATAAATAATGTTGTGGTCGAAACGAAGTTGGTTGAAGATTTCCATTGCCTTTTCTGGCAAACCGTCTTTCTTCACCAAAGGAAGAATAGCTAGTTTGACCGGAGCTAGGAACGGTGGTATTTTCAAAACAACACGTGACGTTCCACCTTCCAATTCTTCTTCAAAATAGGAGGCAGAAAGCACGGCCAGAACGGTTCTGTCCAAACCGATTGAGGTTTCCACTACATAAGGCACGTAGCTCTTGTTTTCTTCTGGGTCGAAATACTGTAGTTTCTTTCCTGAGAATTTTTCGTGCTGGCTCAAATCGAAATCAGTTCGTGAATGGATTCCTTCTAATTCTTTAAACCCAAACGGGAAATCAAACTCAATATCGAAAGCCGCATTGGCGTAATGCGCCAATTTATCGTGTGCATGGAAACGATATTTCTCATCGCCCAAGCCCATTGCATGGTGCCAAGCCAAACGTTTTTCCTTCCATTTCTCAAACCAATCTAACTCCGTTCCTGGTTTCACGAAAAATTGCATTTCCATCTGCTCAAATTCGCGCATGCGGAAAATGAACTGACGAGCAACGATTTCGTTTCTAAATGCCTTTCCAGTTTGTGCAATTCCGAACGGGATTTTCATCCTTCCCGTTTTCTGTACGTTCAGGTAGTTCACAAAAATTCCTTGGGCTGTTTCCGGACGCAGATAAATAGTGCTTGCCCCTTCGGCCATTGCTCCCATTTCGGTAGCAAACATCAAGTTAAACTGGCGCACTTCTGTCCAATTTTTAGAGCCTGAAACAGGACAAGCAATTTCCAAATCGATAATCAACTGACGGACATCCGCCAAATCATCGTTTTCTAGCGCGGTCACAAAACGGGTTCTTATTTCTTCTTTCTTCACGGCATTGCGAAGCACATTCGGATTGGTGGCAATAAATTGCTCCTTATCAAACGCATCGCCAAAACGCTTGGCTGCCTTTTCCACTTCCTTATCAATCTTAGCATCAATCTTGGCCATGTAATCCTCAATCAAAACATCGGCACGGTAACGCTTTTTGCTATCCTTATTATCAATGAGCGGATCATTGAATGCATCTACGTGGCCCGAAGCTTTCCAAGTTGTTGGATGCATGAAAATGGCGGCATCCAGTCCAACGATATTCTCGTTCAACTGCACCATTGCCTTCCACCAATAATCGCGAATGTTCTTCTTCAGTTCCACGCCCATCTGCGCGTAATCGTAAGCTGCACTCAGCCCGTCATAAATCTCGCTGCTCTGAAAAATGAAGCCGTACTCCTTACTGTGTCCGATAATGTTCTTGAAAAGATCTTCGTTGTTCATCTACCTTATTGCTGAATTGGAATCGTGTAATTTTAACGTCCGCAAAGCTAGGAAAATTGAAAGGTGGAAGCGGCTCATTTTAGCACAGAATGGAAGATCAAGCCAATAAAAACACCACCGACCCGTCCAAAAATCCGAAGCCAAAATCGACCTTCAACTTCCTGCGCGTGTTGGTGGCATTACGCGATTTCGCACGAAGCACCATGTTTCTTGGTGACGACATGGACCAAGAAGGCACCATCGAGATTATTAAAAAAGACATGGTTTTCCGTGGCTACGTGGTTTGGATTCTTATCTGCTCCATCTTTATTGCAAGCATTGGACTTAACCTTAACAGCGCAGCGGTAGTCATTGGCGCAATGCTTATTTCTCCGCTCATGGCTCCAATATTGGCCATTGGCCTTTCTGTTGGAACCAACGATTGGGAAACCCTAAAACGGGCGCTCAAAAACTTTGGGGTAATGGTTATCATTTCATTGATGACCTCAACCTTATACTTCCTTATTACACCGTTGCACGAAGCCCAGCCCGAATTGTTGGCACGAACAAGTCCAACTTTTTTGGATGCGTTGATTGCCATTTTTGGAGGATTGGCAGGTATTATCGGAATCTCAAGAAGGAATCGCGGAAACGTAATTCCTGGAGTAGCAATTGCGACTGCGCTTATGCCGCCACTTTGCACGGCTGGTTATGGGCTTGCAAATGGCGAATGGGCATACTTCTTTGGGGCGTTCTACCTGTTCACTCTCAACTCCATTTTTATTGCAGGAGCCACATTTGTTATTGTCCGATATCTGAAATTCCCCTTGGTGAGTTTCGTAGATGAAATCAAGGAAAAGAAGGTGAAACGCTACATGATTGGGTTCGTTATTGTTGTCATTCTTCCAAGTGCCTGGATTTTTTACGGGTTGGTAAAGGAGACCATCTTCTTGGGCAAGGCCGAAAATTTTATTTCTCGGAATTTAACTATCGAGGGAACGGAAATTATCAGCAAAAAAATTACCTACACAGATACAATTTCGCGTATCGATATCTTTATTATGGGCGAACCGATTGCCGAGCAGACCCAAAAGCAATTGGAGAAAATCATGTTGGAGAAAGGAATTGAGAACACGGTTCTTAAAATCCACCAACCTAGAGATGTGAGTAGTGATTTGGCAGGCAAGTTATCTAAAGAAGTTCGGGTTGGAATCTTGGAAGATTTGTACACACGCAACGAAGACCTGATTGCCAAGAAGAATTTGCAGATTGCGCAGCTAGAGAGTCAGATTTTCACCTATCAACGTAGTTCGATTCCGTTTGAAGGCCTCAACAAAGAGATTTTCATCCAATATCCAAACGTGACTAGAATGGCCTATGCAGTGAGCATTGAGATGAACGGAGCCAAAATAGACACGATACCGACCTTTCTTTTACGATGGAAAGCTAACCAAGGCGTTAAACATAAAAATCGCGAAAAGGAAGTTTTGCAAGCATGGCTGAAACAGCGTTTAGACCTTGAAACGGTGCGAATTGTGGAGTACTAATCAGTCTTTCTGAAGGAACGAAACATCCTTCTGAGCCACATCTACCAAAAACTTATTCTTCAGAAATTTCTTGCCGATAAGAACCGGAAATCGCATCTTTTTTCGGTTACTGAGCGTGAACGTAATCGGATACGTTGTACCAAAAAGCACTGCTTTGGTCTTTACCATATACCGAATCTGTGACTCTCCGTTTGAACTACGGACTTTCTTCTCTTTGAAATCAGTGGCCACGTGAACCGTGTCGTTAAACTGCGGATGCCATTTATCCAAAACACAAAAGTGTAATTGTGTTTGGCCGTCATTCTCAACTACCTCGGCCTTACTGTAGTGTATGGTAGCAGTGTAAGCACCTGTGTCAATCTTGCACTCAAGGTCTGAAATACCCAACTCAGGCAGGTCAATGCGGTCAATGGCTCCTATAGTGGTTAACTGTTTTTTCATCCGAAGGGCGAATATATAGGGTAAATTATTGGAAAAAGGTAAACGCACGACTGCACCAATCCCATCAACCAAATTACCTTTGCCCCATGCTCGCTATTCAGAACACACTCGTTTCGCTCGACCTATTAGAAAAGTATTTCGTTTGCGACCTCAACGCTTGCAAAGGTGCGTGCTGCGTAAAAGGCGATGCAGGGGCTCCGCTTACCGATGAGGAGATAAATCTACTTGAAGAAATTATTGATGACATCCTTCCTTATTTAGATGACGAGGGAAAAGCCATGATTGCCAAAAAAGGCGTTTTTGAGATTGATGTGGATGGTGACAAAGGCACTTCTCTTTTGGAAAATGGGCGTTGCGCTTTTGCACTTGTTGACACTACCGGATTGGTAAGCTGTGGCATTGAAAAGGCCGAAAAAGCGGGCGATATCACCTTTAAGAAACCGATTTCTTGCCATCTCTATCCTGCAAGAATTACGGAATACAAAGAGTATGATGCCATAAATTACAACCAGTGGAGCATTTGCAAACCAGCCTGCGATTGCGGTGCCAAGTTGGATGTGCCACTTTTCAAATTCCTCAAAGAAGCTTTGACAAGGAAGTACGGAAACGAGTGGTACGAAGAGTTGAATATGATCGACCAGTTGCGAAAAGCGGAGGACAAAAAATAACTGCGTGTTTCACTTAGTCTCTTTCAGTTAATTTTCGCGTAACATTTGAGAATGGTTCTGCAACTATCTTGAAGTTACATTTCATGTCAAACCTTAGACATTTCAGTCATAGTAAGGGATGCAGCCGTTATTAGTTTTTATTAACGATGCGTTAACACATCTAATGTTAAAAACTAGGGCCGATTGTTAATTACTAAAGGTTGTCGCCTCCGACCTTTTTTTGAAGATTTGGGGTATGGAAGTCGTTAGGGCGTTAGTTACTTCAAGTGCCTCGCTACCAACCAATTAGAAATTAGAACGAGTAAAAGATTAGGCTAAAGACCTAGTACTGGTGAGTTTCTCTCCTTGAATTTTTGGCCTCCAACAGTAACCAATACCAACGCTTAAACAAGACTTAAAAATGGATCAATCAACGCAGCAAACAGCAACCAATCTGAACGAGATTTTACCAGAAAAAACTTCGCTGCCAATTGAACCCATTCTGGAAGTAACAAACGACCGATTCGTAATCTTCCCTATCAAGCACAAAGAAATTTGGGCCATGTATAAGCAAGCGGAAGCTAGCTTTTGGACTGCCGAGGAAATTGACCTGCAGCAGGACATGATGGATTGGGAAAACAAGCTAACGAAAGACGAGCGTCATTTCATCAAGCATGTATTAGCATTCTTTGCAGCTAGCGATGGCATTGTGAATGAAAACCTCGCCATTAACTTCCTTAATGAAGTTCAATATCCAGAGGCGAGATGCTTTTATGGATTCCAAATTGCGATTGAGAACATCCACGCAGAGACTTATTCTCTCTTGATTGACACCTACATAAAAGATAATAAAGAGAAGGATTTCCTTTTTAATGCCATTGAGAATCTGCCTTGCGTGGCCAAGAAGGCTGATTGGGCGATGAAATGGATTGAGAATGGAAATTTTGCGCAACGATTGGTTGCATTCGCAGCGGTTGAAGGCATCTTTTTCTCAGGTAGTTTCTGTTCTATTTTTTGGTTGAAGAAGCGTGGTCTGATGCCAGGTTTGGCGTTCTCAAACGAGTTGATCTCAAGAGACGAAGGTCTGCATTGCGATTTCGCCTGCATGTTGTACAATCAACTTCAGAATAAATTGACAGTTGAAGAAGTGACAGCCGTCATTGCGGAAGCAGTTGAGTACGAAAAAGAGTTTGTGACGGATGCCATTCCAGTTGCGTTGATTGGAATGAACGCCAAACTGATGTGCGAATACATCGAGTTTGTGGCTGACCGATTGCTTGGAGAGTTGAATTGCCCAAAAATTTACAATGCCGTTAACCCGTTCGATTTCATGGAAATGATTTCTCTACAAGGCAAAACCAACTTCTTTGAGAAACGCGTTTCAGAATACCAGAAAGCGGGTGTGATGGGAAATAACGACCCAAACCAGCATTCGTTTACCGTAGATGCCGACTTTTAATTGAACCGAATACCGAATTAATCCATTACCAAAACCCTATTCCCCATGTATGTTGTAAAAAGAGACGGACGCAAAGAGTCAATCAAGTTTGATAAGGTAACCGCTCGTATTCAGAAGCTTTGCTATGGTCTGGATCCAATCGTTGATTCCATTCCTGTGGCGATGCGCGTCATTGAAGGAATTTACGAAGGCGTAACTACCCAACAACTGGATGAACTTGCCGCTGAGACTGCCGCTTCTTTTACAGTACGTCACCCAGATTATGCCTTGCTGGCGAGCCGTATTGCAGTTTCAAACCTGCACAAGTCAACTACAAAATCGTTCTCAAATACGATGAAGAAGTTGTACACTTACATCGATCCGAAGACTGGGGAAAAGGCTTCGTTGATTGCTGATGATGTGTACAAAATCATCGAAGAGAATGCAGCTTTATTGGATTCAACTATCATTTACGACAGAGATTTCGGTTATGATTTTTTCGGATTCAAAACGCTTGAAAGAAGCTATTTACTGAAGACAAACGGTCAGATTACTGAGCGTCCACAACACATGCTGATGCGTGTGGCAGTTGGTATTCACAAAGAAGATGTAAAGTCGGCAATTGAAACGTACAACCTCCTTTCTGAAGGTTGGTTTACGCATGCCACTCCTACACTTTTCAATGCAGGAACGCCAAAGCCGCAAATGAGCAGCTGCTTCCTTTTGCAAATGAAAGATGATAGCATCGATGGCATTTACGATACGCTAAAGCAATGCGCAAAGATTTCGCAATCTGCTGGTGGCATTGGTCTTAGCATGCACAACATTCGAGCAACAGGTTCTTACATCAAAGGCACCAACGGAACATCAAACGGAATCGTTCCGATGTTGAAAGTGTTTAACGACACTGCTCGTTATGTAGATCAGGGTGGCGGCAAACGAAAAGGTTCGTTCGCCATTTACTTGGAGCCATGGCACGCTGACGTGTATGATTTCCTTGACTTGAAAAAGAATCACGGAAAGGAAGAGAACAGAGCGAGAGATCTTTTCTATGCAATGTGGGTTCCGGATTTATTTATGAAGCGAGTGGAAGCAGGTGGTGATTGGTCACTATTCTGCCCAAATGAAGCTCCTGGATTGGGAGATTGCTGGGGACCAAAATTTGAAGCTTTGTATGAAGAATATGAAGCAGCAGGAAAGGCTCGTAAGACTGTAAAAGCGCAAGACCTTTGGTTTCACATTATGGAATCTCAGATTGAAACCGGAACGCCTTACATCCTTTACAAAGATGCTTGTAACGGTAAGTCCAATCAGCAGAATTTGGGTACAATCAAGTCTTCCAACTTGTGTACTGAGATTGTGCAATACACATCTAAAGAGGAAGTTGCTGTATGTAACCTAGCATCTTTGGCACTTCCAAAGTACGTTACACCTGAAGGTGAGTTTGATCATCAGAAATTGTTCGATATCACTTATGTAGCTACGAAAAACCTCAACAAGGTCATCGATAGAAACTACTACCCAGTAATTGAAGCGCGTAATTCAAATATGCGTCACCGTCCAATCGGTTTGGGAGTTCAAGGCTTGGCAGATACGTTCATCAAAATGCGTTTGCCATTCGATTCGGATGAGGCAAAGCAATTGAACAAAGACATTTTTGAGACCATCTATTATGCTGCCATGACCTGTTCTAAGGATCAGGCGGTTGAGTTCGGTCACTACGAAAGCTATCCTGGATCACCCGTTTCTGAAGGCGTTTTTCAATATGATATGTGGGGCGTTACTCCATCAAGTCGTTGGGAGTGGGATGTATTGAAAGAAGAAGTGAAGAAATATGGTGTACGCAACTCACTTTTGGTTGCTCCAATGCCTACGGCTTCTACGTCTCAAATTCTTGGAAACAACGAATGCTTTGAGCCTTATCACTCAAACATCTACACCAGAAGAGTGCTTTCTGGTGAGTTTGTGGTTGTGAACAAGCATCTTCTAAAAGACCTCGTGAAATTGGGTCTTTGGAATGATGACATGAAGAACAAATTGATTGCTGCGGGCGGTTCCGTTCAGGCAATTGAGGAAATTCCAGCCAACATCCGTCAACTCTACAGAACAATCTGGGAGCTTAGCATGAAGGACATCATTGATATGGCTGCTGATCGTGGCGCATTCATTGACCAAAGCCAAAGCTTGAACCTGTTTATGCAGAACCCGAACTTCGGAAAGCTTACTTCTATGCACTTCTACGCTTGGAAAGCTGGCCTGAAAACAGGTATGTACTACTTGAGAACACAAGCTGCTGCTGCTGCCATCCAATTTACTGTTACCAAAGAGGCAAAAACAGAACCTGTTGCAGAAATAGTTGAGACCAAAACGGTGGAGCCACAAGCTGCACTAACGGCTACTCCTAAATCAGAACTTGCCACGCCAGTAATGGTAGCTAACCCACAAGCTGCAGCAGTTGGCGTTCAGCCCATCAACTTTACAGAGGCTCAAGCACAGATTATGTGTTCGTTAGACGACCCTGATGGGTGCGAAGCTTGCGGAAGCTAAGCTGACAAACGTGTTAGGGTTTGATGCATCAAACCCTAACTTCAAAGCCCTATTCGTCCCCCCGCTCGCGCAAGTGTTAAGCGAAGCGTCACTTGTGTGTAGTAGAACACGATCAGTTTGCAACTGATCTTCTTATCTTTCAGGCTCAACGTAAAGCATGAGCACCCGTTACAAGTTCCAAAATCCCGAAGGAGTCTATTTTATCAGCTTTGCCACCGTTTGCTGAACCGATGTTTTTACACGTCTTGCGTATAAGGACATTTTCGTGGAAAGCCTGCGGCACTGCCAGCAACATAAAGGGCTAGAGCTGTTCGGCTGGTGCCTAATGACCAACCACGCACATCTGCTGGCGCGGGCCAAGGAAGGTCATCGGCTCAACGACATCATTCGTGACCTAAAGAAATACACATCCAAACAGATTATCAGAGCAATATAGGAAACCCCGCAAGAGAGCAGAAAAGAATGGCTGCTATCTATGTTCGGTAATGCAGGCAGTCACAACCCCAACAACAGCCGATACCAGTTCTGGCGACAAGACAACCACCCCATCGAATGTTTTACGGCCGAAGTCACGCAGCAGAAGTTGGACTACATACACAACAACCCCGTGGCCGAAAGCATCGTGCAATATCCTGAACCGTATATTTATAGCAGTGCCAGCAACTATGCCGGTAGGCATGGACTATTGGAAGTGGAACGGATAGGATATTGAAATGAAAGATTTGGATTTGATGAGTGCTACGAAGATCAGTTACAAACTGATCGTACTGAGTTCCACACGAGTGATCCTTCGGAACACTCGCGCGAGCGGGGGAAGAGGTTGGTGTGAGGCAGTTGCCAGATTTCGCGCCAAGACGCTAAGGGCTGATGAAATGTACCGAGGCAAAGCCTAGCGCGAACGCATTAATTAGGTGTTGGGGAGGCAGTGGACGGTTACAAACCTCCCAAAAGACCCTACCGAACTCTTGAGCTAGCCGTAGAGGAAAACTTGGTCGGACGTTGTTTGATGTTTTGTAGTTATGAGGTGAGTGTCGCTTTAATTTCGGCTATGTCTTGATCGCAAAGTTGGAACCATTCACCTCTAATTCTTTTGTCTGCGAACGTGTCATGGAGAGCCTTTTCAATACTTGAAGCTATCTTACGACTAACGAATTTTTTTGACGCTAAAAGTTCAATAGTCGGCTTTTCGCTTTGCAGAGTCTTTTCTCTCCACTCTGGCTTATTTGAAATGCCAATTTTATGATAATGATTATTAGTGTCAATCATCAAATAAACAAAACACTCTTCTGAGATAGTATTACCTGTCAATTGAGTTAAGGTGTCACGATGGGTTAAAGCTATATAATTGGGTATTTCTGCCTTAACCAATTCCCGATATTCTTTTGTGAACTTTTTTATAACAGTCGTCAGATTACTATATGTTTTATAGTCCTCATAACCTTCATTACCTCCTACAATCTCTACGTTTTGCTTTTTAAGGATGATTTTCCATTTTAAAAATTGTAGCTTTTCAAAACAGTCTAATTCCTCTTCAGTAATTTGAACCTTATTTTCAAATAGCTTTTCAATGCGAGGATGTGATGACTTGTAGGAGTTGGTATTTATTTTAAAGTCAATTATTTTATTGTCCATAAATAAAAAAGATATAGTGTCATCTTTTGACAGCATTATTTCTTTTCTATAGAATTGGAAAACAATAAAATCTTTTTC
>JBDNJH010000165.1:0-11175 GCA_041687875.1 Flavobacteriales bacterium
ACTTTCATTCACATCAGGCCCCAAAACCGCCATTCCCATTCTGCGACATTCGTCCATGAAAAACGTCACCTTCTTGATGTCGTTCATGTTGTGGGTCATCACCGAAGCCATGTATTCGGCTGGGTAATTCGCTTTTAAATATCCCGTTTGAAAGGCAACAACCGAATAACAGGTTGAGTGCGATTTATTGAACGCATATTCTGCAAATTCTTCCCAATCGCTCCATATCTTCTCCGCAATTTTCTGGTCGTGGCCGTTCGTTTCGCAGCCAGCTAAAAATTGCGGTTTCAGCTTCGCGAGAAGGGCAAAGATCTTCTTGCCCATCGCTTTTCGAAGCACATCTGCATCGCCTTTCGAGAAGCCCGCAAGCTTCTGTGACAAGCGCATTACTTGCTCCTGATAAACGCAAATACCGTACGTTTCAGCCAGATATTCTTCCATTTCCGGGAGGTCATAGACTATTTCTGCCTCACCATTTTTACGGGCAATGAAGTCGGGAATGTACTTTATCGGGCCGGGCCGATAAAGTGCGTTCATCGCAATCAGATCCGCAAATTTGTCTGGTTTCAGCGCACGCAAATGCTTCTGCATTCCAGCCGATTCAAACTGGAATGTTCCGTTCGTATGCCCTTTTTGATAAAGCTTGTAGGTGTTCTCGTCATCAAGCGGAATGTCATCAGGGTCGATGTCGATTCCGTGTCGATTTTTAATCAGTTTGATTGCATCCTTAATGATGGTCAGCGTTTTAAGACCGAGAAAATCCATCTTCAACATTCCTGAAGCTTCCACCACGCTGTTGTCGAACTGTGTCACAGAAAGATCGGAATCCTTGGCAGTCGTTACTGGAATGTGATTCGTGATGTCGTCAGGTGTAATGATGACTCCACACGCATGAATTCCAGTGTTTCTGATGGATCCTTCAAGAACACGTGCTTCATTGATCGTTCGGGAGATGTCGTCATTTCCCTCCGCGTATTTTCGGAGTTGCATGGCCATTTCCACCTTATCGGCATCGCCAAGCTTCGATTTCAGCTCCTTTTCACTCATGTCAAATATCTTGGCAAGACTGAGTTCGGGAATGAGTTTGGCAATTCGGTCAGCTTCAAAAAGAGGAAGATTGAGTACACGTGCCGTATCGCGGATGGCCGATTTGCCGCCCATACTGCCGTACGTGATGATTTGCGCCACCTGATTCTTGCCGTATTTTTTCACCACCCAATCGATGACCTTGCCACGGCCTTCATCATCAAAATCGATGTCGATATCTGGTAGCGATACCCGTTCTGGATTCAAGAAACGCTCAAAGAGTAGGTCGTATGCAATTGGGTCAACATTGGTAATCCGTGTGCAATAAGCTACCACAGAACCAGCAGCCGAACCACGGCCTGGCCCAACCGCCACGCCCATTTTTCGTGCTTCCGAAGTGAAATCCTGAACAATCAGAAAGTAACCAGGATAACCAGATTTGTCGATGGTAAGAAGTTCAAAATCAATCCGTTCGGTGAGTTCTGGGGTGATTTCGCCATAACGATCTTTCGCGCCTTCGTACGTCAGGTGTCGCAAGTAGGCATTCTCACCGCGCTTTCCTTTATCGGCTTCATCAGCTGGATCAAGAAATTCCTCTGGAATATCAAACACAGGAAGCAACACATCCTGCTTCAATCGGAACGGCTCAATCTTGTCAACAATCTCAGTAATTGTTTCAAAAGCCTCGGGCAGATCAGCAAAGATTTGCTTCATCTCATTCTGACTCTTGAAATAGAACTGATTGTTCGGGAAAAGCCGTTTGATGTAATCGCGACCGCGCGATTCCTCATCAATCTTCACACCTTCTTTCAAGCAACACAGAATGTCGTGTGCGCGCTGATCTTTCTGGTTAAGGTAATACACGTTATTGCTTGGGAAATAGCGCACGTCATGTTTCTTCGCAAACTCAAGCAATACCTGATTGACGCGCTTTTCACCTTCCAATCCGTGATTGATGAGCTCTACATAAAAGTCATCTCCAAAGGTTTCCTTGTACCAGAGAAAAGCCTCTTCCGCTTGCTTTTCACCCACATTCAGGATGAGGTTCGGAACTTCACCTCCACCGCCACCAGTTGTAACAATCAGGTCGCCTTTGTATCGGAGAAGCAATTCCTTATCAATCCTCGGCACGTAGTAAAAGCCATCTGCGTAAGAAATGGAACTCAGCTTGGCGAGATTGTGATAACCCTTTTTGTTCTTCGCAAGAAGCACGGTTTGCGCTCCATTGTTCTGCCGTGTTCTGTCCTTGTGATTGTCCGTTACATAAAACTCGCAACCGACAATTCCTTTGATCGATTTTTTGAGCGTGCCTTGTACTTCGCCAGCTTCAATTTTGGCGTTGTAACCGTCTATTTCTCTGTTTGCGGCTTCAATTTCGTTGACGAAAAGAAACGTACCGAACATGTTGGCGTGGTCGGTTAGGGCAACGGCAGGCATGCCGTCCTCCACAGCACGGTTCACCATATTCTTGATGCGGGTAGTGGCTTGCAGCACGCTGTACTGCGAATGGCAATGTAAATGGACGAAATCGTGCGTGATCTCAACCTTTGAAGCAGTAGTCTCCGTCTTTTTAGAAGCAGCTTTTTTGGAGGCTGCAACTTGGTTTCCAACATCAATATCCTCCGTTTTGAAATGGGCAGGATTGACATTCTGAAAAGTTTTGAAATCATCAGCAGTCAATCCCGTTTTCGCCAACGGAATGACCTTAAGTCGAATTAGTTCGAGGAAGCAACGGGCAGTTGCGGCCACATCGGCTGCAGCATTGTGCGCCTCCTCAAATTCCTCACCAAATAACTTAACGTGAAGCTCCGTCAGCTTTGGCCATTTGAATTGCCCATAACGACCACCAGCCAGAGCGCAGAACTCGGTGGATTCCTTTTGTGTATCGAGGAAAGCTACATCCATAATTGGAGCAGAATCGCCCACGCGCATGTATTCGGCACCCATGATGTTGTTGTCAAACTCGATATTATGACCAGCAACAATTTTTGTTTTACTGAGTGCTTCGGTAAAACGATTTAACGCTTCTTGAAGTGGAATACCTTCTTCGAGCGCCTTCTTCGTAGAAATACCATGAATTTGCTCCGAATTAAAAGGAATATCGAAACCATCTGGTTTGACAATGAAATTATCGGCTTCGATAAGCGAACCGTCTGCCGCGTGCAACTGCCACGCCAATTGCACAAGCCTCGGCCAGTTGTCAGCGTCAGTTATGGGGGCTTTGTAGTTCTTCGGTAGACCAGTGGTCTCCGTGTCGTAAATCAGATACATGAATGGTTCGGCTTAGCAGTAAGACAGCCCGAAGTTAGGTTTTTGAGTGGCCGATTTTGCCAATGTTGATAACTGTGAATTAGTTATTCAGTTATCAGTTACTGGGTTACTGAGCACGAAAGCTTCAACGTCCGACAACGAATTAGTCAGTTGTGACCATGTCAATCGCCAAGGCAAATAAAGCTGCTGAGAATACGAGATATGCAATTACCATGACCTTGCGTTTGCCTTATAAACGAAAGAGGTCGATTGGTTATTGTGTCGTTTGTTTTTGCCCCCACCGTAGAGACGCGATTTATCGCGTCTGATTCATCTATCCATCGCGTCTGATTCATCTATCTATCGGGTCTGATTCATCTATCTATCGGGTCTGATTCATCTATCCATCGCGTCTGATTCATCTATCTATCGCGTCTGATTCATCTATCCATCGCGTTTAAATTTGTTCGGTTCGTTCGGTTCGTTCGGTTCGTTCCGTTTGTTCAGTTTGAGACGCGATAAATCGCGTCTCTACGGGACATCTGTTTGAACGAAGAACATATCATCAGCCCAAAGGGCAGGATTGTTATGGATGTAACTATTGATTCTATCCATTGACAATTGGTTTCTGATGATATGGTCGTGAAACCGTGTTTGCCAGCCAAAATCAGCATGAACTTTACGCGCTAGAAAAGTGACACGACCTTTGTACCATCTGATAATTCGTGATAGATTTTGATGTAGCATTGGATTGTGGTTTCCGGTGATTCCACCAACCCTAACACCCGTAGAGACGCGATTTATCGCGTCTGTGTTTATCGCGTCTGTGTTTATCGCGTCTGTGTTTATCGCGTCTGTGTTTATCGCGTCTGTGTTTATCGCATCTGTGTTTATCGCGTCTGGATTTGTTTCATTCGGTTGGTTTGAGACGCGATAAATCGCGTCTCTACGGGCAGGGGCATCAGGTTTTTGTATGGCGATGATACCATGAATGTGGTTGGGCATGACTACATGTGAATCCAGAATGACAAACGGGAAATGTTCAGGAATCTCAGCCCATGTTTGTTTTGCAATCTCACCCATTTCTGACAGATTCATTTCACCATTGACGACACTCCCAAAGAAGCAATCTCTGTTTGCCGTACAGACAGTGACAAAATAAATGGCGTTCAATCCGTAATTCCAATTTTTGAGACGGGCGGAATCCACGCGGTATTTATTACGGAATTTGTTTGACACGGTATGAATGTACCACGAACAATTATGAAACGCACCGTAGAGACGCGATTTATCGCGTCTCAAAAAGATTTATCTCAACGGATTGTGGTTGAAAACGGAATCAAAATCGAAATGTGACACGCGATAAATCGGGTCTCTACGGTGATGGAATCTAAAACCTAAAATAAAAACTCGGTTTCACAATGAACTGCAACGCATCCGAATTGTCCATATAGTTGATGCGCCACGTAAAATCTATCCGCGCAATTTTGAGGATGTTCTCAATGCCAAAACCAACCTCAGCATAAGGATAACCCATGTTTGTTTTGGCTTCAGGCAGTAAATACTCTCCATTTCTATTTTGGTCAGAAAGCCACCCAGAATAAATTTTTCCGAACACGAATTCACGCAATTTCAACTTTCTCACGCCTGGAATCTTGTTGAAGAGCAGACCTTCGAAATGATGTTCCAAATGAAGCGAAACGTAGCGGTCGCTGATAAATTCGATGTAGTTCATGAGATTGAACGAATGGTCGTCATTCAAGAGAAGTGGGTTGCCATTCGGCACATTCAGCAGCGGAAACGGCACATTTCCGTTGATGATTCCGCCTTCGCCCAAAATGTTGAGGTAGCCCCATTTATTAGCGCGCAATTGATATTCTAGCTTCAGTTTGTAATGCTGATAGTCGAACTGTGCACCCCAAAGTCCTTTGAAACCCGTGATTACTTCCACCGAAATGGCTGGATACTTGGCGAAGAACAAACGCTTGCCATCCGAACCGAAAGTGGCGTGCATATCCGTTTCGCCCCAAGCAAAACGGAAATTGAACCGCAATCCAGCTGAAACGATATTCTGCAGGTTGGAAGTATCTAGTCCTTCCAATTGTTGAAATGGAAGACTCAATGGCTCAATACGCTCTCGAAAAGCGGTGATTCGCGAAGCAAATCCCGTAAACCATTGACGTTCCACAAAGCCTTCGTACGATTCAATCAATGTGCGTTTCTGACTCCCGCTTAGCATGGTGAAAGAGGTCAGAATATGATCTAACGGAATAACGTATTGACTTCGTCCCTGCTGGAAAAGGTCGTTGCGATAGTTGGCGCCCAACACCATTTTCTTACTTCCGTTCCGTAGGAAAGTCAGTTGTGCGTTGGCACCACCTTTCCAACGCTGGTCGCGAAATCCATAAGCTGCATATCCGCCCAATTCCACGTGTTTGCTGAACGTCTCGTTTGTTCTTACTCCCAGGCGCAAGCGGTTTCCTTCAATCTGATTCCAACTGTAAATAGACCAGATATCGCCAAGGTCAACGGGGCCTGCTGCCACCCAACCTTCGGCCAACAAACGGATGGTGGCAAGAATCAATTTCCACTTCGGGTCGTTGTTCATTCGATCCACCATGGTCACCAGTTTCTTCTCTTCAAGGGAGAAAGTATCGCGTCTTACTTCCTGCCAGAATTCCTCGCTCCGAGCGTAAGCGCTGTCTTGCACCACAACGGGGTCAACGATGGAGTAGAATTGCTTTTCGCGCGGCTCATTTAGTTTAATGTTGCGGACTTCGGTGGTTTTTCTGCCATAGAAACCTGTCATGTCTTTGGAGTTTTCAATCACCGTAAAATCGCCCAAAACCTGACTTTTCGTGAGAAACCATTGCTTATTCTGCTCGAACGAATAGTTCTGGCGAATCCAATAATTACGAACGAAATTGACGTTGGCTTCAATGCTGAATTCGACATCCACCTGCACAACGGCATAACTCACGGTGTCGATGTACATTTCGCCCGTAAACGCCACATCGCTTTTGCCTTTCGGTTTGAAATAAATGTGATGGCAATCGAGGTTTTCGATGCGATGAAGGCCCGAATCTAGTACGAAATTGTAGTTGCGCTTGTAATAATCGTTGATTGGGCTAGGAAAACTCTTGTCGAGTATGACCACGTAATTGTCGTAAATGTTCGGGTCGATGTACATGTCCTTCACAAATTCCATGATGCGTGGCGCCTTGAAAAACTTGAACGTGCGCTCGCCCTTGATGATTTTTTTCTTCGATTGTGGTTCTTTTCGGTAGAAATACTGTTCGTTGCTTTCGGTGAGAAGAATGGGTAGATAATTCACGCCATTTTCAGTCGTGTCGGTATTATCCCAGATGTAATCGAACGGGCGTAGCAGTAGGTTCTTTTTCGCCTTTTCGGTGAAGTTGTTGAGGTCGAAACGCACGCGATGGTAGGTTTCATATTCGTAAGCATTCAGTCGTTCGGGTGTGTTCAGCGGTTTGTTCTCAATCACCTTCCTTAGAATCTTGAAGGCTGGATTTTCACCTGGTCTGACTTTTACCTCGCCCAGTTCAAACGAACTTGGCTCAAGGAGAATGTCAATCTCTTCAGTCACACCGTTCGCCACGGGAAGCGTTTGTTTGCGATAGCCGATTAAAGAGACTTCCAGCGAATCGAATTTCCGCCTTGTCTCCAGTTCGAAGTTGCCGAGAGAATCGGTGATGACACCCACACTGCTTCCTTGAAAGACAACATTGACGAAGGGAAGTTTCTGATTCGTTGATGCGTCTGAAACAGAACCGTAGATGTTTGTTCTCTGCGCCAACACGGTTGACGAGAAAAGGAGAATTGAAAAAAGAAAAAAGGTGAGTCGATGAAAATGCAGAAGTGTAGTTATGAAGAGGTTCGAGGTCAATTCCGCATATTTGTCGCAAGTTAGAAAACAGGTGTTAACCACCCCTAACCCTTCCTTTTCAGGAGGGGATCTGTCACGCTGATCCAAAATTGGATAGGAGTGCCAACTTGGGGCCAAAAATTCAATTTGAGCAAGATTCTCGGTCCAAAAAGTCACTTCGATTTCACCGCTCCGACCATTATTGGGGCAGACATTCGTACGTGGTTCCGATTTCTTTGGCGTTTTGGTGGTGACATTAACTGGCGGTTCTGGCCAAAGATTTTTGTGCTCACATTCCCCATACTTTTTTACACTCCGCTTGTTTGGTGGGAACGATTGCGATTTGGCCGAAGGATTCGCGAAACAAAGGTGAAAGCCCCGATTTTCATCATTGGTCATCAGCGTAGCGGAACCACATATCTAAATTATTTGATGTGTCGCGATAAACAGTTCGGGTATCTGACCGTGAAGGAAAGTTTCATGCCATGGATATATCTGACTGCAAAACGGCATTTGGATTGGATGCTGGGTCGCAGCATGCCTGATAAGCGCCCGATGGATAATCTCAAGCTTGGGCTTGACCTGCCCACAGAACCCGAATATGCACTTGGTAACATGACCGTTTCTACCATGCTGGCTGGTTACATGCTTCCTAAGCGGCTTTATTCGGTATTCAGGAAAACAGTGTTGTTTGAAGATGCCTGCGACAAAGAAGAATGGAAGCATGTATTGAAGTATTTCATTCAGAAGTTGACGCTCAAGAATGATGGCAAGCAAATCATTATTAAGGCGCCAGAGAATCTGGGTCGGGTGAAAGAGATATTAGAGGTTTTTCCGGATGCGAAGTTCATTCACATCCACCGCAATCCGTATCGTGTTTATTTTTCTACGGAACGTCTGTATGGAATCACGCTGCCGATGGTGGCTATGCAGTACTGTTCGGAGGATGTGGTCAAGGATTTTATCATGCGGTCCTATCGTGAGATGTTCGACCGTTATTTTGAAGCGAGAAAGCTGATTCCTAAGGGAAATCTTACGGAGATCAGATACCATGACCTTATCGGTGGTGAGCTATCCGAGTTGGAACGGGTTTACAGCGAGCTTGGTCTAGAAGGTTTTGAGGATGCAAAGCCATTCATCAAACAAGAAGTAAAAACCTACGAGAATTATCAGACCAATACGTACAATTATCCGCCTGAACGGATGGCGGAGATCTATTCGGCTTGGGAATCGGTTTTTGAGGAGTTGGGATATTCTGAAAATTGATTTTCGATTGACAAATTAACCACAGAGAACACAAAGGAGGCACGAAGGACACAGAGAAAAGTACACGAATTTCCCCTCCTTGGAGGGATCAGTGGTGGATTTTTGTGTTTGAGGAGTTGGGATATTTGGCATGACCTCCTCGGCCTACGGTCACTCCCCCGCTTCAAGGTTGACCCCTCTGGCCTCTGGCCACCTCCCATTTTCAGGGGAGGACCTGGTGCATTGATTTGAAGTTGGCGATGAGGTTTGCTCGAAGTGCCAGCTCCCCTCCTTTGAAAGGAGGGGTTGGGGTAGGTTGAACTATGTTCAAGTTATTATATTTCTAAACAGTCTTTCCATTTGGGCAACCTCATCGTCACTCAAAATCTCATCAAAATACGCCCACACGAATTTCAGTTTCCCATTGTTTTTGGAAACGACTACGTTGAGTCCGGGCGGGCTTGGAACGGGAGGATAATGAAAAGTGTTCACAACCTCAGCGCCCAGAAACTCACTCAGCTTGATTTTGTCAGTTCCAAGGTCGGAGAAACCAAAGCTTGACATTTTGCCTTTGGATGCTAGATCGACCATTGCTTCATAAATCGGTATTGGCATCAGCCGAAGTGAATTCAAAAGGTCGGTGTAGCGTTCCGTTATTCGGTCTTTTATCTGTGCTTTCAGTTGTTGATTAATCGAAGAAACTGCAGTTTCGGTTTGATTCAATTCTTCTGTATTCAATCGAAAGAACAGGAACGAAAGCTGATTGGAAACCAAATGTCCTGCTGTGCCTTTTTTGCGTTGGTCGTTCGGAATGGAAAACCACAAATAAGGTGGATTCTCATTTCGGTTTTGAAGGGTTTGCTTGACAATCTGAGCTGTTGCAGCGATGTAAAAAGTACTCTGCCCAATTCGAGAACCTGCGCTCCAAGCATTCTTTTCAACCTGCTTGGTTTCCTCTTCCGAGAATTCAATCACTTTAAATTTAGGAATCGATTTTGGCTTGAGGTTCTTGTCAACCAACGTTCCGAGTTTGCCGCTGCTTCTGCTCAACATGTAAATTGTCATGTGCGCTGCATTACCAAGCGTTCGGAAGAAAGACGGTTTTTCTGATTTGGGAAAAAGCGGAAACGCTTTGGAATTATCTGCCAAAGCATGCAAGAAATTCACCATTCCTTGATGGTCGAATAGCACATGGTGCATGGAAATGAGCAGGTGTTTGGTGGCATCTTCCAATTCACATAGGTCGATGAAAACCAGACCATTTTCATTGTCAACCTTTCGGTTTAGAACTGTTGAATTGAACACAGATTTCGAGAGTCCAGTTCTCACCTCAATAGTTGACCTTTTTCCTTTTTCCTTTTTCCAGACAGGAAGAAAAGGCCAGCGATGAACCACTTTCAGTTCAGAAACGGTTTGCAGCGTTTCATTCTCAGAAAGTTGCCTCTGAATTGAATTCAAATCCGTACTTGATTCCAATTCCAAATGAATCCTTGAGATATTCCCAACCAAACCATTGCGCAGCATTTTGCGGTCGAGTAGGAGGTGGAAGTAATCGGAACCAGAAAGTGTCCGTTCGGCTGTCATGCTGAACTTGTTTCAGCATCTATTAGTGATAGACCCTGAAACAAGTTCAGGGTGACGCTTTGATTAAGTGTTTTTCGCAACGTGCTCATTTGTTGTTTGAAACGGCACAGTTCACAAGCGATTCCAACGACCTCAAGTTATCGCCAGTCAACTGGTCAGCAGGAATTTCGATACCGAATTCTTCCTCAATAAACATCACAAGTTCGACCACGGTCATAGAATCAATTCCAAATTCGGCAAAAGGCGTGGCTGCTTCCAAATTCACGCCTTTGGCGAGAAACCGCTTGGATAGATAGTCCGAAACTTGTGCTTCTATATTGTCCCGTGAAACCATGTGGGCAAATGTAGCCGATGTTATTCCGAGTAGAGCATTTGCAACATGCCGCGAAGCCTAACCGTTGGTTTATTAGCCACGAAATAGCGGAGATAAACCGACCGAAAACGATAGAGCAAAGCGCCATTTCTTATTCGGGCGATGCGCCTGTTGATGCGATTCTTTCGTTTCTCTTTTTCAGAAATAGGCCCAAAAAAACTGCGGAAAGGAGCAAAGCCAATCTGTTCGTCTCTGCCTTCTGCCTTTGCTTTCAACGCTTGGCTCATTTGGGTAAAGAAGGCAATCTGTTTATCCAAATATTGACTGTAATTCACCTTCTTCGGTCGTGTCATCAATCCGATGGCACTTTCAATGAACAACCGTTTTTGAGCCAAATCGCAGAACTCGAAATGCTCCTCAGTTTCTGTTCGTTCGGCCCATTTCCTGAATTCCGACTGAAGCTCTCGGTTTATGGCAGATAGTTTCTTCAGCTTCTCTGAATACATCCGTATGAACTCAAAATCGGAGAGAAACCCGCACAGGAAAGGATGCGAATAAACGCGCCAATAATAAATGGTGTCCCAAAGAAATTTGGTTGCCGCCACTTGTGTAGTGCCAAACGTATGGTAACCGTTGATAAAATAACTCAGCTGGTCAGGAAACCGTATGTCAAGGATTTCTTGGTTAAGTAGAGCAACTTTTTCGTTGGTCAATTCTCCATGAAAATCAGCAAGAATAAGGTTGCTGGTGTAAGTGTTTGTTAAGGCAATCATTTCCGAACCCGGCCTATCGAATGTATCGGAGATAACTCCTTCTTCACCTACGCAAGCCCAACGGTTTTCAGAGAAAAGCTGAGTTGAGGCGTAGCTAT
>JBDNJH010000166.1:0-3187 GCA_041687875.1 Flavobacteriales bacterium
AATCGGGCAGAACTTTATGGCTTTTTCTCAGACAACAGTACCACAACCGATTCTATGAATGTGGTTGGAAACGAGATTACCAATTCCGGTTTTCCGCTTGGGCTTTTCATGGTTAACGGCATCGGTCATTACAAATTTGGGAACAATGTAAGTGGCACGACAAATCCTTCGGGAACATCAAACGTAATGACCAATTCCCTTTATCTGAATGAGGAAGAATTGCCTGATTTTCTTTATCAAGAAACGCCCCCGATGGTTGGTTATCCGCTGAGTATAGGTGAGAAATTGCTTCCTGCCAAAAACCGATTTGACAACGAAAGCCCCGTCAGTTGCATTGCAGAGATTGTAACTTCTATCCAACCAATATCAAGTAACGAAGAAGCCAAGTTCGTACTCCACGGCAATGTCTTGGAAATTGACAGAAATGTGCTGCCAGCAACGCTTCGGGTCTATTCACTTAATGGTGCGTTGATTCAAAGTCAAACAATCACATCAACGAGAGAATCCCTGTCGCTTCCCAATGAAAACGGGATGTTTCTGATTCGAGTTCAAAGCCAACATGGGGTTGAGTCCGCAGCATTCAAGTATGTTTCCGTAAATTAAGGTTCCTTGCCTGCCTGAGTTGAACTTCGGCTCCTTCTTCCGAATATTGCAGTTGTGAAACAAGCAAAGACATGCGCGGTCATCGGTTCTGGCATTGCCGGTCTGGCTGCAGCCATTCGCTTGCAGCAGCAGGGTTTTGCCGTGACCGTATTTGAAAAGAATGCCTCCGCAGGTGGCAAAATGAGTGAACTGAGCGCCAACGGTTTTCGGTTTGATAAAGGCCCAACCGTTCTCACCAAACCCGAATATGTGGAGGAACTGTTTGATCTCTGTGGTAAACGCGCTTCAGACTATTGGACTTATCAAGCTGTTGATCCTATTTTCAACTATTTTTTTGATGATGGAACGATGGTTCGCTCATCAAAAGACCCACAGCAATTTGCTGCTGATGTTGAGGCCAACACCAACGCATCGGCTTCATCCGTTCTTGAATTCCTCAAACAATCGGAAACCAAGCATTTCCTTACGGATGAGGTTTTCCTTCAGCGCTCGCTGCATAAAATCAAGAATTACTTTAACTGGGGTACACTCCGCGGTATCCTCAACTTTGGAAAAGTGGATGTGTTCCGTTCAATGAATACGGCCAATTCAAAGCAATTTGCAGATCAGAAAGTGGTCGATATTTTCAACCGTTATGCGAGTTACAACGGCTCCAATCCGTACCTCGCCCCTGCCACGCTCAATGTGATTGCGCATTACGAAATCACCCTCGGAACCTACTTTTCTGAGGGTGGAATTCATCAAGTTGTAACTGCACTTCATAGACTCGCAGAGGAAATCGGTGTTCAATTCCGATTCAACACGGCTGTGAAGGAAATTCTGACGAATGGAAACCATGCCACCGCCATTCGTACAAAGAATGGTTTGGATAACTTTGACCTCATTGTGAGCAATGCAGACGTCTACAACACATACAAACAGCTACTTCCAAAACTCACCGAACCCAAACGATTTATTGAACAACCGAGGTCCAGTTCGGTTATTGTATTCTATTGGGGAATGAACCACGCATTTCAGCAATTAGGATTACATAATATGTTCCTGACCAACGATTCTAAGCAGGAATACGAACATCTTTTCGGGACAGGAACGCTGTACGAAGACCCAACCATTCACCTCACAATCAGTAGTAAAATGAACGCGACTGACGCGCCTGCTGGTCAGGAAAATTGGGCTGCTCTTATTTCTGTTCCACATGATACGGGGCAAGATTGGAACGCATTGGTGGCACAATCTCGCAAGCGTATGATCAAGAAACTCAACAGCATTCTGAACACCGATATTGAACCGCACATTGTTTTTGAAGATGTGCTAGATCCGCCAAAAGTGAGTACTGAATCGGGAGCCGCTTTCGGGGCTGTTTTTGGTAATAGTTCCAATAGCATGTTTTCCGCTTTTTTGCGTCATCCAAACTTCTCCTCCAAACTGGAAAATCTATTTTTCTGTGGAGGAACGGCTCACCCCGGACCCGGGATTCCGCTTTGCTTGCTGTCGGCCAAAATTGTTAGCAATCTTATTGAGGAAAAATTTAAGCCTACGGCAGAATGAAAACCGACCAAACCTCTTTTCATGTTGTGATTTGCGGTGGCGGTTTGGCTGGGCTTACACTTGCGTTGCAACTCAAGCGTTTGCAATCCAAATTGGAGGTAACCGTTCTCGAAAAAACCACTCGTCCTCTACCCGATGCGGCCCATAAAGTGGGCGAATCGACCGTAGAAATTGGCGCTCATTATTTCAGTAACGTCCTTGGACTGAAAACGTATCTCGAAAAAAGACAATTACCAAAACTCGGACTTCGCTACTTCTACGGAAGCGGAAAACTATCAATAGAAGACCGTCCCGAATTGGGGCCGAGCATGTATTCACCCGTTCCTTCCTATCAACTTGACCGTGGCACGTTTGAAACCGACCTGCGGCAAATGGCACAGGATGCAGGAGTGAATCTGTTGGAAGGCGCTTCGCTTGATGGAATCGAGTTTTCGGAGAGTGGAGACAAGCACACCATTACCTATTCCTTGAACGGCAACACTCAAAGCATTGCAGCCAATTGGGTGGTGGATGCTATGGGTCGAAGAAGGTATTTGCAGACCAAATTCGGTTTGAAGAAGGACAGTCCACATTCGGCAAGCTCGGTTTGGTTTAGGATGGAAGGAAAAGTTTCCGTCAATGACCTTGTCCCGACCTCTAATGTTGAATGGCACCAGCGCAACATTGAAGACCGCTACTACTCTACCAACCATTTGATGGGGCGAGGATATTGGGTTTGGCTCATTCCACTCGCATCAGGAAATACGAGCATTGGAATTGTAACGCAGAATGACATTCATGACTTTGCGACTCATTCGCGTTCGTACGAAACAAGTTTTCAATGGCTTGAAGAGTACGAACCTATTCTTGCCAAGTATTTGAAAGGGAAAGAACCGCTCGACTTCAGAAAAATTAAGAATTATAGCTACGCCTCAACTCAGCTTTTCTCTGAAAACCGTTGGGCTTGCGTAGGTGAAGCAGGAGTTTTCTCCGATCCATTCTATAGTCCAGGTTCGGACATGATTGCCTTAACAAACACTTACACCAGCAACCTTAT
>JBDNJH010000167.1:0-4322 GCA_041687875.1 Flavobacteriales bacterium
ATAAGGAATTGCTTGAAGCAGCCAAGAATCTGCGTTTTATTGCTCGTGCTGGTGCCGGAATGGAAAATATCGATGTGGATTACGCCAAAATGCTCGGCATTCAGTGCTTTAATGCGCCCGAAGGAAACCGCGATGCGGTGGCGGAGCATTCCATCGGCATGTTGCTCAGTTTGTTCAACCACATCAATACGGCCGATATTGAAGTGAGAAAAGGGCTTTGGCTTCGCGAAGAGAACCGAGGGGTTGAACTGCTCGGAAGAACGGTTGGCATTATCGGTTACGGGAATACAGGACAAGCACTTGCAAAACGTTTGGCAGGATTTGGTGTATTGATGTATGCCCACGATAAGTACGAAAAGGATTTCAGTGATGATTTGGTAATAGAAACCAATCTCGAAAGCATCTATCAGGAAGCGGAAGTTGTTTCGTTACACGTGCCACTCACGTTGGAAACCTACCACATGGTCAACGATGCTTTCTTTGAAAAGCTGAATTATCCAATCTATCTCATCAACACATCACGCGGAGCGGTGGTTGATACCGAAGCTTTGGTGCGTGCCATCGAAAGCGGAAAAGTTCTCGGAGCCTGTTTGGATGTGCTTGAGTACGAAAAATTCAATTTCGAGCAGATTGAGAACGAGGAAATTCCGCCTGCATTCCAATACCTTATTGATTCTCCTAAGGTGATTCTTACGCCCCACGTGGCTGGCTGGACGAAAGAGAGCCATGCAAAGATCTCGCACGTACTTGCCGAGAAAATTCAGTTGGCGTATTCGGAGGTTCACTGAGTCATTTCACCACCAACTGAGCTGAAGTAGCTGTTCGGTGATCCAGTAGCACCTTCATGCCTTTGGTTGTTCGGGCAATTGTTTCTTCATAGTAATTTCCGTGTCTTCAGACGTGAGTTTAGAGCACTCTTCTAATCATAGCCCTTACATTTGAGACAGTAAATTCACAACCATGATTAGAATCAGAATCAGAAATTTTGGCCCGATAAAAGAAGGCTATCCGGAAAATGATGGTTGGCTCGATGTGTCCAAAGTAACCGTGTTTATCGGAAATCAAGGAAGCGGTAAGAGTACTGTGGCTAAGCTGATTTCCGCTTTCATGTGGTTAGAAAAGGCACTTCTTAGAGGAGATATGCACGCTCCCGTATCTAATAAGGAACTGGTAGAGCTGATAAAGTTTCATCGGTTACAGAATTACTTGCAGCCCAACTCTGAAATTGATTATGAAGGCACATCACTCAAACTAAGTTTGAACGGTGGCAAATCAACTTTGAAGAAGACAATTGTTTCTGAGGAAATGAATTCAAAGGCTATTCGGCTTCCCAAGATTATGTATGTACCAGCCGAACGAAATTTTCTTAGTTCAATTGAAAACATCAATAAGGTTTCCAATCTCATCGTTGGAAGCCTTCAGAATTATTCCATTGAGTTTCGCAGTGCCCAGTTGGCACACAAGGGAAAAGATATTGAACTGCCTATCAACAACAAAACGAAGGTGGTTTATGACCCCAACGAGGATGATAATTACCTGCTTATTGGCAATAAGCGTTTAAAATTATCCGAGGCTTCAAGTGGCTTTCATTCGATTGTTCCGTTGTATTGGGTAACGAAGTATTTAACTGAATTTGTAAAACAGGGAGAAAAAAAATTGCTACAACTTCTCAGTCCAGATCAGACGGTTCGTAGAAACAATGAGTTGAAGGAATTGAACCTATCGTCTGAGCTTGATGAAAAAGGTCTAAGAAGTAAGGAAAAGAAGATCAATGAGAAATACGTATGTAAATATTTCGTGAATATCGTTGAGGAACCAGAGCAGAATCTGTTCCCAACTTCTCAGCGATTGCTACTAAACAGCCTATTAGCATTCAACAATGGAAGTAATATGTTGATTATGACCACGCATAGCCCATATCTGATTAACTATCTGACGTTGGCAGTAAAGGCCGATATAGTCAAGAACTCTATTGACGATGAAGCAAAAAGTAAGTTGAAGGGGATTGTACCAGATGAATCAACTGTCAGTGCGGAGGATTTGCGGATATACGAACTCAATGAATTAGATGGTTCCATTAAGAGGCTAGAAGACCACAAGGGACTGCCGTCAGATGAAAACTATCTCAACGATTCCCTTCACGAATCCAACGAATTATTTGCTCAACTTCAGGAAATTGAGAAGGGATGGCGATAGATTTTTTTGCTGCTAAATGTATCACCCAAACAAAGGAGCGGGTGTTCGGTATCCATGACATTCCTCCTGCGGTTCTTGTATTTCAGGATGAGGATTTGTGGATTGCGTGGGTTGACAATGAAACAGGAATGGATGTAACTTTCACAGCCATAGACAAATGCTTAGACATTGCAGATAACGAGGGAGAAAGATGTGAAGGCATGATAACCTATGCGGATACCATCATTTTTGTCGAGTTGAAAGATAGAGACGGAGGCCGATGGGCAGGTAAATCAAGAGACCAACTAATCAATTCAATCAAACTCTTCAAAAGAGATGCGAATATTGATTCATTCAGAAAAATGTACGGCCATATAGCAAATAAACAAAGGCCGTATTTTCACGCAGGTGGAATGAGGTTTTTCGAAGAGTTTGAGGAAGAGACAGGCTTCATTCTTCGCGTGAGCGATGTAATCAAGATTGAGTAGATAATCTGGAATCACTCTTTACAAATGTTTTGAAAGTTTGGCGTTACTTCACCACCAACTGAGCTGAAGTAGCTGTTCGGTGATCCAGTAGCACCTTCATGCCTTTGGTTGTTCGGGCAATTGTCTCTTCATCATAATAACGAATGGTGACCAGCTCGGCATCTTCTACCAATCCAACGAAATATTCATCGTTTAAACGTTCTTGAAGCTGCTGCAATTTCACAGGGTCGTTGTTTGTGCTGAAAGAGAAATTGACCGCTGAATTCTGTGCACAGTTGGCCTTCATGCGAATGTCGCTGAGAACAGAATAAATGTGGGTAAAATGCGCCTCTGTGACGAACGAGTAATCCTTTGGAGTGAGCGAAACCAGCACTTGATTGGGCTTGACGATGAAGGACGGAACGATTTTCAGGTCGCTCTTGTTCGCCACCGTTGTTCCTGCGGCATCTGGGTCCAAAAACGACCTTACATATAGCGGAATGTTGGCATTTTGCAGCGGCTTGATGGTTTTCGGGTGGATGACGCTGGTTCCGAAATAGGCCAATTCCATCGCATCGAAAAACGACATTTCAGGAATAAGAACCGTGTTATCATAGTACTTCGGGTCGGCATTCAAAACGCCTGGAACATCTTTCCAGATGGTCACATCGTTGGCATTGAGGCAGTGAGCTAATATGGCCGCTGTGAAGTCAGAGCCCTCGCGCCCAAGCGTGGTGGTGAAATTCTCGCTGGTGCCACCGATAAATCCTTGCGTTACAACCACGTTTGCTTTTTTCAAAGCAGCATTGATGGTCGTTGTGGTCATGGCCTTGGTCTCTTCCCACTCAATTTTCGCATCCTGATAATTGTTGTCGGTGCGGATAAGATCGCGTGCATCTACCCAGGTATTTTCCAATCCTTGGAATTTGAGATAGGCCGAAATGATTTTCGTTGAGAGCATTTCTCCGATGGAAACAATCTGGTCGTACTGAAAAAGACGGTCCAAACCATCTGGATCATCCAGCGCCCATTCCACCTCCACCAAGGTATTATTGATGTCTTCAATCACGGGTTGCGCCTTATCGCCAAATAACTCTTTGACGATTTCTCCGTGGCAATTCCGCAGGTCTTCGAGAATCTCGGCTGTCGGTTTCTTATCAAAATGAGCATTGACCAACGCCTCAAATTTATTGGTGGTTTTGCCCATAGCCGACACCACAATAATCAACGGTTCTGTATTGAATCGCTTGATGATTTGATGCACATTTCGCACACTTGGTGCGTCCTTAACCGAGGCACCTCCGAATTTAAAAACTCTCATTTATGGTTGAATTCTTGTATCTGTTTGCGGGTTAGTTTTCCATTGATCCATTCAGAATCAAGCCCCGCATTATACTTTTTATAGAAGTTGATGGCAGGCTCATTCCAATCTAGCACTTGCCATTCCATCCGTGCTGAGTCCCGCTCTTTTGCGACCCCAATCACCGCCTGAAAAAGCGCGTGTCCAATCCCTTTTCCACGCTTGTTTTCGGTTACAATAATGTCTTCTAGATACAGACATCGCCCTTGCCAAGTAGAATACTTCTCATAATAAAGGGCAATGCCAACGATTACATTTTCCTGCTCGGCAACGAATAATCCATAGATTGGATTCGAACCAAAACCATCTGCCATCAACTC
>JBDNJH010000168.1:0-5738 GCA_041687875.1 Flavobacteriales bacterium
GCAGATGGCGGCTTCTTCAAACCCTTTTTATCAGAAGCCTAACGAATCACTTCCAATCTTTTTACCACCTGACCTTGATCCGTCATGAGGCGCATTTGGTAAATGCCATTGGCAACCGAGCCTAAATCGAAGTTCAAATCCTGCTTACCCATTGGGAGGTTTCCGTAGCTCTTGTTGGCCACCACTTCTCCAAGTAGGTTCAATACTTCTACATGGAGGTTGGTTCCTGTCTCTAGGTTTAGACTTACACGAAAATTACCGCTGGTCGGATTTGGATAGATGCTGATGTTGGCAATCTCGGTTTCGTTGATTCCGCTTTGCGCTCCGCCTTTAATTTCCCAAACCTGAACATCATCCAAAGCTCCTTCAACCAGACTTCCACCATCAAGGTTCTGTCCAGCTCGGGTGCTATCTGAAGCAATGAACTTGATGCGTACGTTTTCAGTCAAATCAACGTAATCCGTTACGCGAATGGCCATTCTTCTGAACTGGGGGTCTGAAACTTTCGTGTTCTCCACAAAAACCCAATCCACTTCATCGTCTGTAATGAGCACTTGCCACCAATCTGCTCCCGGATTTGCTCCTGAAGGTGGGCTGTTGGTGTAATATCTCCAATACGAAATGGCAGGATTGTCAAATTCCGATAGGTCAAATATGGGCGTAACCAGTGTGGTGTGACCGCCATCCACGTCACTATCACCGAGCCCAGCCGAACTGTTGTTTGCATTTCCTGTAATGGCACAGGCGATGTTTCCAGAACCGGGAGTATGATCAGCATCAGTCTGCACCATCACGCCATCATCAGAAAATGACCCGATAGGCACGTCAATAGTCCACGATCCGGTTGTGTTATTATCAGAAGGAAGTCCTTCTTCCCAACCTCCATCTTGGAAATTGTCGAAATCTTCAATCCTGTTCTGATCATATCCAACAAGAATGTAGTTCGGAAGATTCGGTTCCACCAAATGGGCAGCTACCGGCTGAACATTTGCCAGCGTTCCGTTTACGTTTTCAAGTGCTACATAATAAGCAAGGATGGTTCCGTTTGGTTGAGCTGGAATGGTAGCCGAAAAAACATTACCACCGATGTTCGGAAGGTTCAAAGTAGTCCAACTAGCCTCGTTGCTTAAACGATAGGCCACAAGTGCATCATTCAACGCCCATGGATAGTCGTTCAGAACGGTCATGTCAATCTCAATTCCTTGATCATTATGAGCCTCAATTGGAGTATGGTCTAAGGTTGCGTTTGAAAGTAATGTGATTCCATGCGCATCAAATGCGTTTACGATGTCGAGGTCGTTCGGGGTTCCGTTGGTAATGTCATCATCGCCACCATTTGCAGGAGAATCATCCACCAAAAGTGCTTCAACCAGAATATCCACATAAACTTCACCTTCGTTTCCGTTGGCCCCTGTGATGGTTGCATCGAACGTGGCAGAAAAGAGATCCATCATCTGTTGAAGGTTTCCGAAATTCTGGCCAAGATCCCACCATGCTCCGGCAATAATCTCACCGTCTGCATGCACTTGACCTACAAGATCTTGCGGATACACCTTTGGGTCTATATCATATCTTCTAATAAAATCTGTTGGAAGGCTTTGACTGTTACCTTCTCCAAGAATGGGGTTGTTGGTAATTCCCATTGCCCAGATATCGGCATAGCCCTCTCCCATGGCGCCATTCTGAAAAAATCCGCCTTGCGACTGGTAGTACTTATCATTAATACCATGACCATATTCGTGGTAAACCACATCAGCCACCAGCGCGTAGGAAGTGCAACCGGCTCCAGCCAAATAGAAATTAATGGAACTGCCATCGTAGAATGCATTACACGTTCCGTTCACATCCACATTTGTCTCCAAAGCATTATCCATATTGGTAAAACTTGGCAACTTGGTCTTCATGTAATCATGTACAATATTTACATGATAATACGCAGACGACTCTCTTGAATTTGCGTTCGTTCCCCAATCAATATTATTCACACCGTTGGTTAATGTTGTTGTAAATGATGGCGTTGTTCCGTTGGTAAACACTTCGACCCAAAGACCACGCAATCTAAAGGTTGTGCTTACCTCATTCAATCCTGCTAAGTTTCCGTTTCCATCGGTGTAAAAAGTGTTTCCTCCTTGTGTAACCTGTAAATTAGGAAGCAGGGTGTTCGTTTCTGGGTCATATGGTTGCGTTAAACTCAAATCGTCTGTTACATTTATTTCCGATGCAGGTGGCTCACTTTCAGAATGACAAACCAAATTTGTTCGCTCCAAAATGGAACCGTCTACGGCATCTACATACGTAAGGTAGTTGGCAGGTATGTTATTTTCGTCTAGCGTGAAAACCGTTACCTGATAAACCAACCTAAACGTGGTTCTTTTTCTATCGTACTCTGGAATTGGAAGAATCATCACTTCAGAGTTAGCATCCACATTAACCACATTTTCGGTTATTCCAACCATGGCAGCAGAAGCGGCTTGCGCAGCATTCAAACTTGGTTCCTCAAACGAAATATGCTTGTACACATCAGTAGAAAAACTAACAACTTTTCCGTCTGATGTTAATCTAACCGAAAGACGTGCATTCAACACCTTTTTACCTTGGTGCATTTGGCCAAAGAAAACATGTTGGGCATGTTTATTTGAGTTGTTGCTGATTAACTCCAATTCATCGGTAGGAATTCCAAATCCCTGAAGCTGATGCTGAACGAAATACGTTGCACGCTCAACTGCATTTGAACCGGGAACCGTGATTGGCTTTCCGAAAGCTTTATGCGGTTTTCCATTTGCCTCATTAAAATACACGTACCATGTGCCATGTTGAAGAAGGAAGTTCTGCCAGTTGGGCTGATTCCTTAATATGTATTGATACTGGACATTAAGCGTTCGCTTATTGTCTTTAATCAGTCTGACCTCATTTGGATCTTTCTGACCATGTACATCGTTAGATGCTGTTGCCCCGAACGCAACTAATGCAAAGGCAAGTAACAGTGAGTATTTCATGTATTTGGGTTATTTTGACACAATAATAGAAATATTCAGCATGGGTTTGTGTCGTTAAAAATGCACTAGTTATGACCGAAGCAGAAAGAAACGATATGAAACAGAGGATTATTGATTCTACTTGAGATTTAAAATGCGACATTAATAATCTGAAGGAATTGACAAAACCCATTTCGCCAGAAAATGCTACCGGGCTTATCAGTCGTGTGGCTCACGTCAATAATAAGAGCATTAACGATGCCGCGCTGGTTCAGGCACATTCCAGAATGGAACAGTTATTAGGTGCCAACGAAAAATGTGATGAGATGGGATTCATCATTTGACGGAAATGCAATGGCCCAATTCCCATAGGCGATTACTTTCATAATGGCTGAAAGCCTATCTTTATGTCAGACGTACTTAGCTTAGACCTAAAGCTTACGTATAATACCGTGTAGAAAGTGGTAGAAGAAAAAAAGTTTGATTCGTATCTATGTAAATGGATTATTAGTAATTTAGTGCCGTTAAAAACAATAGAACCATGGCCGAAAAATTATACTCTCCGTTAATTCTTCTTCTGACAGGATTCTCCGTCAGTTTTGCTCAGGTTAACAATCAAACAAATGTTTACGTAAGGCCAGGAACCAATGTTCATGTGCTTGGAGCTTTCAATAATTCAACTGCCGGAAGCACGTTCACTATGGATCAACAGTCATTGCTATATGTTGGAGGCGACATGAACAACAACGGCACTTTCACCATTGAAAATGACGGATCTCTTCTTCGTGGTGACGTAACTGCTGATGCCGGTAGCGGAACGTTCTTTGTAAAGCAATCAGGTGGTTCTACTGGTTCTGCTTACAATTACTGGGGCACACCGGTTGATGCGTCTGGTTCGGTTCCAGGAAATCCTTCTTACTCATTCAATGAAGCAAATAGCACCCAAGACCCGAACGATGACAACAACCCAAATCCGGATCCAGGATGGGCTGCATTTAATGGCAACATGACTCCAGGAGACGGTTACGCAGGCTGGAGCGCTGGCGTAGTGACATTTACAGACAATGAGGTTAACAACGGTAACGTGAATGCACCGATGAATGTATCCACATTTAATCCTTCTCCTACTCCTGGCGTAACTGGAACTCCGTTCAATATGGTCGGAAATCCATATCCAAGTGGGCTCAATTGTTCACAACTTGTGACGGACAATGTAGGAGTTCATGGTTCACTGTATTTCTGGGTTGATGATGCTACTCAGGGAAGTGGATATTCGGCTGCTGACTACGCAATTTGGAATTTCTTCGGAACTTTACCAAATACCACCAGTGCAAATGGAAGTCCTGCTCCAAACGGTATAATTAAGACCGGGCAAGGCTTTTTGGTACGTAACGGTAACGCTGGGCCAACTCAATTACAGTTTAGAAATGGTCAAAGGGTAGCAAATACAGGGTCAAATGCTTTCTTCAGAGCAAATGCAGACGAATCAAAACTATGGCTGAGTCTTAATGGAAATGGCGTTGAATTCTTTAGTCAAATATTAGTAGGAGCGACCGAAGATGCAACAATCGGGGAAGACCTTCTTTATGATGCAATTAGACTTCCTGCAAATACTGGCGTTTCACTTTCCGCTATGTTAGGACAGAGTAATTATGGTATTCTGGCATTTCCTCCACCTGCATTGGAAGAAGTGGTTCCACTTAATGTTTTTGCAGGAGTAACAGGAGCTTACACATTCAAAGCAGATGAAATGATTGGTTTTCAAGGATTGAATGTATATCTAAATGATACCGACCCAGTTCATGGCTCATCTACCTTATTGACAGAAGGAACAGTTGTAAGTATCAATCTGACTTCTGGAACTTACGAGAACAGATTCTACCTCAACTTTACGCCTAACCTTACAGTAGGAATTAATGAGAATGATGACCTTAACCTAAGAGTTTGGGCTTTTGAAGACCAATTAAACGTGCAAGTAAGTCGCGAGTTGGAAGGAAACTCTTCACTAGAGTTGATTGATATGAGTGGAAGACTGGTTCTTGCGCAGGCCAAGTTAATGTTCAGCAACAACAAGGCAACAGTTCCAATGGATGGAATCAGTACTGGAAATTATCTTGTGCGTGTTGTAAATCAGAATGAAGTACTTTCGCAAAAGGTGTTCAAGCGCTAAGATACATGCAGAGGCTTTTGAAAATTTCATTCTTATCACTCGTCTTTACACTCATTGTGCAGGCTGGGTTCTGTCAGGTTTTGCCCCCTTTACCCAATCCTTCTGATGGAGCACCGATTGATGGGATGTCAAGCCTTCTTCTTGTACTTGGATTTGGATACGGTGCCTTAAAAATGAAAGTCAAAAAGATTAAGTGATTTAGTCAACGTTTTGCCAGACGAATTTCCTAAATGTCTTAGTCGAACATTATTCTACTCGATTGAGAATCGAAAAGCACATATTCTAAATCTTTTAACTTCTAGTTTATACTTCGCTGTAAGTTTCATTACGGTACATTACATTGGCCACGCGTGGACCACATCAAACGCACATATTGAAGGATACACCCCCTTCTTTTCATACAACGGAGTAGATAGCTTACTTGGCACGACTAATTGGAGTGCATGGAAAATCGGTTTCATTTACCTGATGCCTTCCCTAACGGGTATTATTGCACTTGTTGTAGGATTAGTTTCATTACAACTTGCGAGAACTAAGCAAGTTCATTTCAGAACATTCATGTTTTGGTTATCGATAAACGGTTTGTTGATGTA
>JBDNJH010000169.1:0-10637 GCA_041687875.1 Flavobacteriales bacterium
AGCCTTCGAGATTGTTTGTGCCTACACGAACTTCAACCACATCTGCGAAGCGTTTGCGGAGTTCAAGACCAAGATTCCAACTTCCGAATCCGCCATAGGCGAAGCGGCCATCAATGAAGAATCCTTTTGGTAAGGGCGAACTCGTTCCCACAAAAATGTATGGGAAGTAAGCTGGTGCGAAACGATGCTGAACGCCAGCATAAATCCGTAAATCCTTAACATTCAACTTGTAAAAACCTTCCAATCTGATTCTTCCCGGAACAATAGTAGAATATTTTGTCCCCTCTTTTACGGTTGCAAATCCGGCAACAATCGTATCCAAATTAATACCTGAGAACATAGCTCCGCCAGAGGCGAACAGGTCCAACTCCACACCTTCAAACCGAAACACGGAATCAAGCTCGGTGTGTTTCACATGCTTCGACCATGAAATGATTCCAAGGTCATCTGCCTGAAACGTGATACCGAACTTCTTTCCTTCATAACCAACATTCAGCGAAGCGCTGAAACCAAGCCCGTTGGCATCAAAATACTGACTGCTTGAAATGGATGACGAACGGATGTTCCCAGAAAAATTGCCATCCAAATACTCTCCATCCGAATCAGTATAGAGCGATGCTTTATCAATGGAAAGCTCGAGATTCTGATTACCAGCAAGCAACGAGAGACCAAGGCCGAGATTCCACGTGCCATTGGCTTTTTTGATCTGCTTCAGTATTCCCGCCTCATATTGTTTGTAGGTGAAAAAGGCCGCCTCAATGTTCGAGAGATTGGCAGTTTTACCAGCAAACATGGCATTGCCAAACATGGCAAGGTCGAACAGGTCTTTGCCGAATTTGCCGTGACCGTGCGTGCGAGAAGCAACATTCACAAACCAGCCAATACCTTTCGCACTATCGGGAAGGTGCTTGGCAAAAATACCATAGTCGAGGTCAATGCCAGCTCGGTTAACCTTTCCCATGCGCTTGCTTGCGCTTTCGCGGGCTTTTCTCTCAAGAAACTTGCCTCCAAAAGCTGCGAATTGGAGGTTTGTTCCGATGGCATTGGTAGAGACTTGAGCCCTACCATAAATTCCGACCGAATATCCACCCGTCCAATCAGAATAGACCGGATTTCGGAACTGGGCCGAAGCCGTAACAGAGATGAGCGCCAAAAAGAGTAGGAGTGCGGTTCTTCTCAAAACGTGGATCCTCCAAAGTTGATATTGAAATTGCCGATCAGTTTCAAATCGAGCGTGTTCTCTGCGTAAAACTGAATAAGATCGGGATGACTGACCGTATTGAACCTTACTCGGAATCGAACGAACCGCGTGTTTGGCAACACGTTACTTGTCTTGTTCGGAACAGGAATGATAAGACGTGTTTCGCGCGGAGCGGTAACTCGGTTTTGTGCATTTACCGAAGCTGCTGCAATGGTTGAGGGGGCAACCAAGGTGTCAAGCGCATTATATAAGGAGTCCATCAGAATGAGTTCTACCATGGCATCCAACGGAAAATTATTGACAGCAATGAGAGTGAAACTGCCACTATTCACCGATTCAACCACCGCGTTTCCTGCCAAATTCCACGCAATCGTGTCAACCAAGGTCAGATTGGTGAGCGATGCGCGAAGTGGAATGTCAATTTCCATCACCGCCTGAAACGGACGGTCGTAATAAAAGAAGTCGTTGCCTGATGATACATTTCCGAGTGGATTGAGTTCAAAATCAAACAGAAAACCCAACTTGTCGGGAAGGTTTTCAATAAACTGTTTCACATTCGAATTGCCGTTATCTAGATGAAAGAATGCTTCACTCGCAATCACATCTTCTGCATTACCTGTTGGGTCTTGTGCTCTACCAAGCAGCACGTCTGTGCCAATGAGCGAATGGCTGAGGTCAATTGTGCTATTCAATCGTGAGTTGATGGAACGCAGCCTACTCAGCCTGAAACGGGCATCCGCGCCTGCACCATTAATCATATGCAGACCAATCTTTACCGAATCAAGAATCATCTGTCCGTCCGTAATCCGATTTAGGATGTCAATTTCCGTAGCTTCTTCATCCACCGTACTGCTTTGCTGTCCGAAATAACCCGTTCCGTAATTGGGCAGAATATCTGCAAAACCATATTCTAAAATGAAGAAGGCGCCAGCCGCAACTGTTACCGTGTCTCCAGTTTCTGATGTTTTGATTGTGATAACGGTAGAAAGCGTGTTGAAACCAGTTCCAGCTAAGCCTCTAAGATCAATCTCATATCCCGCAAGGTCAAATTCAAACTGTGCATAGGCTGTATCGGTTCCAACGGCAGCAGGCACTGTTCCGCTACTTTGGAATGAGGCTCCGAATAGGCGAGCCAATGGAATGAAGTATTGGAAATCTACCTCTGTTTTTACAAGGCTTTTTACCCTAAGCTTGAGCCGCCCAGTGCGGAGCACCACTTTTCGAAGCGCCAAATCACCCAAGTCATAGTTCGTTTCATCATTTAGCGACCCAGGGAAAGTGAATCCCGGTGGAAGATTATTTAACGGATTCGGTATAGAAAGTATTTTTCGGATTGTTGTATCCGGAATTTTCAGGATGGAATCGAGCGGAAGGTCAATGAGCGGTGTCTCAATACGGAGGCGAAGAGCCCCATTTGCATCGGCAGTAAGCAGCGAATCGGCCACCAAGTTGCCCATATCTAACCGTGTACGCAGCACAGGGGCCAAAATATCTACATCCCAACCCACATTTACGAGGTCTTGTTTGCAACTACTGAGCACAATAATGGCAAGAAAGGCAGAGAAAAAACCGATTCGGAGTTGTTTCATTTTGGGTTGCCTAAAGTAGGAAAATATGAATTTGCCTTCGAGGTGTGTTAGAGACGAGAGTTATCGCGTCTTTAGATTGACGAATCCTATGGTTTGATTAGGGAGACGCGATAAATTGCGTCTCTACTGGAATGCAGCCAATCATCAATACCCGTACTTCTTTTTCCAGAGTTCGCGCAGGCGTTTGCGGTCGGCCTCTTCGCGCGGGTTGGCCTGAGGCGTGTAGAGGATTTGGTTCTTTATTTCATCAGGCAGATAATCCTGATGGATGAAATTGTTTTCGAAATCGTGGGCATAGCTGTAATCCTTGCCATAGCCGATCTGTTTCATCAGTTTGGTGGGTGCGTTGCGGAGGTGAAACGGAACTGGAAGATCGCCCGTTTCGGCCACCAGTTTCTTAGCCGCTTTAATGGCGAGATACGTGGCATTGCTCTTTGGCGAATTGGCCAGATAGATGGCTGTTTGCGAAAGGATGAGTTCCGCCTCGGGATAGCCAATCACGTTCACCGCCTGAAAGCAGTTGTTGGCAATAACCAATGCCGTTGGGTTGGCTGCTCCAACATCTTCCGAAGCTAGAATAAGCAGCCTGCGCGAAATGAATTTGGGTTCTTCGCCACCAGCAATCATCCGCGCCAGCCAATAAACAGCCGCATTCGGGTCGCTACCGCGAATCGATTTGATGAATGCCGAGATGATGTCGTAATGGTTCTCACCGTTCTTGTCATATAGCGCCAAGGAGTTCTGCAGAACCTCCATCGTCATATCGTTGGTAATGGCGATGGTCTTGGTTGTGCTGGAGTTAACCAGCAATTCGAGGTTGTTCAGCAGCTTGCGCGCATCTCCGCCCGAAATGCGCAGCATGGCCTCTGATTCCTTGATGTTTATCTTCTTTCCCGTAGAACCTTGCAATTCTAATCTTCCCTTTTCCAAGAGTTGTTCAAGATGTTCCCTGTCAAGCGATTTTAGAATATAGACCTGACACCTAGAAAGCAAAGCGGAAATAACTTCAAACGAAGGGTTTTCTGTCGTTGCTCCAATCAGGGTGATGATGCCTTTTTCTACCGCACCCAGCAAGGAATCTTGCTGTGATTTGCTGAAACGATGGATTTCATCAATGAACAGAATGGGTTTGCCCTTCGTGTTGAACATGCCCTGATTCTTGGCCTTGTCAATCACTTCACGCACATCCTTCACACCCGAGTTGATGGCGCTTAGGTTGTAAAAAGGCCGCCCCATCGCAACCGAAATGATATTGGCCAAGGTTGTTTTTCCCGTTCCGGGAGGTCCCCAAAGGATAAGTGATGGTAGTTGCCCTGATGAGATGGCGTTTCGCAAAACCGAACCAGCGCCCACTAATTGCTCTTGCCCTACATATTCATCAAGGGTGTTGGGGCGGAGCTTTTCGGCAAGTGGGATGTTCGTGTCCATGCGGAATCAGTTGAATAAATTAAAGGCTATCAATTTGTCCATCCGTGATTCTTAGGTACAAGTGAACTTGTTTTTAGCCACAGAAACGGAGAAGGAACGGAAAAAAGGAAATTTATTTCTGTGAAACCTTCAGTGTCTTCTGCGTTTCTGTGGCTTTTTCATTTTGGGCGAGGAGCAGGTTTTTTGATGCTTGTACAAACACGCGGATAATCAATAAAGGCTATTCGCTATCCTTCGTTTCCTGAGAATCGTCCTTCTTCTCCTTTTTTACCTTCTTCTTGTCGCCCTTCTCTTCTTTTACTTCCGATTCACCTTCCACTTTCTTCTCTTCCGAATCCTCATTCGATTTTTCTTCGGTGATGCAGTGCAATCCCATCAGTTCGGTGGCCTCTTTGCTGTTCAACGCTGCAGCAATTTCTAAATCCTTACAGGCCGGCTTTGGTTTTCCTTCGTCAATTCTCAGCTGGGCGCGATGCAATAAGGCCGAAACAAAATTTCCATCCAGTTTAATCGCCTGACTGAAATCCTTCATGGCCTCCTTCTGATTTCCTGTCTCGGCATAAATAAAGCCGCGGTCATCATGATAGGTTGGAATGTCTTCGTTTAGTTCGATGGCTCTCGTAAAATCAAGAAGGGCAGCAGTCGTATCGCCCAAGGCCAATTTGCTCCAAGCACGGTGGTGATACGCCTCATGAAACTGCGGATTGAGTTCAATAGCCTTGTCATAATCTGGCAGAGCCTCTTTGTGCTTATTACCTAAACTATGCGCCCAAGCTCTGCTTTCGTAGGCATTTGGGTAGTCAGATTTGAGAGAAATAACCTTGCTAAAATCTTCTGTGGCTCTTCTGAAATCCTTTAATTCTAAGTAACAGAAGCCACGATAATTGTATGCTTTTATCAACGAAGGATCCAGTTCCAACGCCTTATCGAAATCAATGATGGCACTCATGTAATTGCCCAATCGCATAAGAGTAGAACCACGCATTACATAGGCTTCAAAATAATCAGGCTTTAGCTCCAACGCCTTATTGAAGAAACCAATCGCCTTTTCATCCTCGTTTCGGTTGGTACACAAAAGACCTTGAATGAAATTTTCCTTTGATGTTTGGGAGAATGTTGAAGACACATTCATCACCGAAAGGAAAATAGTAAGAAGCAATCCGGTGGTATGTTTCATTCGTAGGTGTTCAGTTTTGAAGTGAAACGAGCGCTTCTTTGGCTTGCATTACTCCGTTTTCGTACGCCAGAGCAAAATCTCTAGCAGCATAATCAATCTTCTGAACTTTTAGGTAGGCCATTGCCCTGTTGTAATAGGCTTTGCCATCCGAAGGATTGACGTTTAGCGCACGCGTAAAATCCTGAATGGCTCCTGTAATATCTTTCAATTGCATGCGCACTGCACCCCGGTTGGTGTAAAGTTCTGCATCCTCATCGTTCAAATCAACCGCCCGATTGTAATCTTCTAAGGATTTTTCAAAAGAACCAAGCATAGCTGCCAATCGCGCCCGATTGAAAAGGGCGTCTTCGTGATTCGGATTCAGATTAAGCGTTTCCGTAAAATCTGCATGAGCCGCGCTGATGTTTTGTCCAAAGAAATTAGCCAGACCTCGGTTGTAATAAGTGTCTGCATTTTTAGGATTGAGCTTTAGCGCCTTCGTGTAATCCTTGATGGCACTTTCAAACTCCTTGCTTTCAAATTTAAGGTCAGCGTCTGCTATATAATCTGCTTCAGACTTCATTACAAATCATTGTTTGCAACGAGTCGCGATGTAATCGGCAGCTTCTGCTTGTCCCATTTCGCCAGCCAAATACCAATCAATGCACGCCCCCGGAGTGTCTCCAACCAAGCTTTTTGCAATGCCACGGTTCATGTATGCCGAACCGAATTCAGCATCCATCAGAATAGCCTTGTTAAAATCATCAATGGCACCATAATAATCTTTCAACTCTCTCTTAGCTCTGCCACGGTTGTGAAGTGCTTTGGGGTTATTCGGATTTAGGTTGATGGCGTAGTTATATGTCTTCATGGCCTCTATCCAATCTTTTGGCTCTTGCGAAATCAGTGCATCACCCATTCTGATGTATGCCATCTCGTTCTTCGGATTTATTGCTATCGCTTTCTGGCAATCTTCAATGGCCGATTTGTAATCCTTCAATTCAATGTAGATGGCACTTCGTGAAGCGTATGCCTCGCTATTCTTAGAATCGAGTTGTATAACCTTGTTGTAATCTTGAATGGCAAGGATAGATTTGCCAGAAAGGTACTTTACATCACCTCGCTTAAGAAGGTATTTGATGTTGTCTTTATCTTCTTTGATGGCAGCGTTTAATTCGGTCAACGCACCTGTGTAGTTTTCCTCATCGGCTAGCTGAACACCCTTGGCAAACAACTCAGCGGCTGTCTGCGCAAAAATTTGATTGGAAATAAGCAGTAAAAAAGCGAGTGATAGTTGTCTCAACATTCTTTGGTTTTTAGATGCGGCCAAAAATACTCATCTCACCAAATGAACGGGAACAAAAACGCAAACTGTTAATCAGTCGTCACAATAATCGTTGAATTTGGCCATGGCCACCATGTAGCCAAGCTTTTGGGCTTTCAACAAATCATCGCAAGCACCAGTTACATCGCCTTTCAAGAGTTTTACCTCGCCACGTAGCGTATAGGTGCGGGCGTAACCAGGGTCAATTCTGGCAGCGGCATCCAAATCTTTGATGGCACCATCAAAGTCTTTCATTTCTTTTTTAGTAAGACCTCGTCCCAAATAGGCATCCTTTTCCGTAGGATTTAAGTTTATGGCGGTAGTGTAATCAGACAATGACCCTTTGAAATCATTCAAGTTTCTTTTGGCCTGACCTCTGTTGGCATAAGCATCACTATAATCACCTTTCAACGAAATGGCAATGTTGTAATCCTGCAATGCTCCATAATAATTGTTGAGTTCATCCTTCACGTAGCCTCGATAATTGAACGCCTTGATAAACCGTGGGTCTTTCTCAATGGCTCGGTTTAATTCGTTCAGCGCCCCATTAAAATCTTGCATGCTGGCTTTGGAGCGAGCCTTATTATAGTGCTCCGCGCTGGTTTGTGCCTTAACGGACAAACCAATCATGCATAATATGATAATTAGGTACTTCATTAGATAGCAAAACTACAAAACCGAAATGATTTGAATTCACATTTTGGCTTGATTGTCAATGAATTAACATACATGTAAATACGGACATGTAAATAACTTGCTTTTGATGTAGCTTAGAATAGAGGTTGAGCGCAGCCCAATCTTGAACAATCGAAAAACGTCAATCACAGCAATGTTGACCAATTTTTTTCAATTCTTTAATTCCAACTTGATAGGCAATTCCAATCCGGAACATGAGAGCGGTTTCGTAGTTTTTGAATGGATGTTCGGATTCTTTGGTGTTTGGATAAGCAGATTGCAACGAACGCAAGAAAACGGACTGACCGAAACTTGCTGGGCCACCGCCCAAGCTCAAATGAAGAAGAAGACCTTTGTAGATATTGCATCGTGTTCCTATACCAAAATGATGAGCTATGGTGTTGCTTGTAACTTGCCGAATGGCACCAAACGTGTTCATGCCGTCCTCAGTAGTTACTACAACCTCTCTTCGTGATTTTATGAAACCGTAGTTCAAATCGTAAAATAGATAAGGGGAGAAAAGACGGTTACTTTTGATTGGGAAATACTGGTATCCGAACGAAACTCCATGGCGTTCCCAATCCCGTTGCCCTTCAAACAGGTCTTGATAAGCAATATGCGGTCCCAACGCCACCGCATGTTTTTTCATGGTGTAAGTAATGTGAAACCCGAAGACCGCACTCTCCATATAAGACAGTCCGGTGTAGGAGTTGTCAATACCTAGTTTATTCACAAAAACGGTGCTGTCCTTTTGAGCAAAAGCAGAGGCAGCGCAAGCTATCAACAGCACCACCGTGACAATTATTCCGAATGCATTCTTCATCGGGGATCAAATTAGCTATTTTCAACCGTTCACCAATCACAAAGAAACATGCAACATGCAACAGCAGATTTATGCGATAAACATATTGATAAACTTCAAGTTGCCGAACCAATTTTTGTGGATTTTGGAGCGATTGCTTGCTTTGAAGGAGAAATTCACACACTGAAGGTTTTTGAAGACAATACATTAGTGCGCACCGCTTTGGAAACGGATGGAACGGGAAAAGTGTTGGTTATTGATGGCGGAGGTTCATTTCGTTGTGCACTTGTTGGCGATAATCTGGTTGCACTTGCCATTCAGAATAATTGGCGCGGAATGGTGGTCTATGGTTGCATTCGCGATTCAAGACAGATAAGTGAAATGGAGGTCGGACTCAAGGCACTGAACACCAATCCAACGAAGAGCGTCAAGCGCAACGAAGGGCAGGAGAATATCGACATCCGTTTTGCGGGTGTTGATTTCAAACCTGGGGCTTACCTCTATGCGGACGAGGATGGTATTGTGGTCAGCGATTTTCAGCTGCTATAACAACGGAGGTCGGTTAACGGACAGCCCGACCTGAAATGAAATTGTTGCTTTGAACGAACCGAATTGACAGTACAGAAAAATATCATCATCATCGGAAATGGCGTTGCCGGCATCACGGCTGCACGTCATATTCGCAAAAGAAGCGACCACCGTATCACGGTTATTTCGTCAGAAACAGACCATTTTTTTTCGCGCACCGCGCTCATGTACATCTACATGGGCCACATGGATTACAAGCAAACAAAGCCTTACGAAGACTGGTTTTGGGAAAAGAACCGTATCAACCTCAAACGGGCCTTTGTTTCTAAAGTAGAACCCGATTCAAGCTCCATTCTCCTTGATTCTGGTGAGCGATTGAATTATGATGAACTCATCATTGCCACAGGATCCGCATCCAACAAGTTCGGTTGGCCGGGACAGGATTTGAAAGGTGTGCAGGGATTGTATAACTATCAAGATCTTCTAGCCATGGAAACCTCAACAAAAGGCATAGAACGAGCTGTGGTTGTGGGTGGCGGATTAATCGGAATTGAAATGGTGGAGATGTTGCTTTCGCGGCAGATTCCCGTAACATTTCTTGTTCGCGAAGCAAGTTTTTGGGATAACATACTTCCTAAAGATGAGTCTGAAATGATCAATCGGCACATCCGCTCACATCATGTCAATCTGCGTCTGAAAACTGATCTGAAGGAGATACTTTCAGATAAAAATGGAGCGGTGAGAGCCGTCCTGACTGGCGATGGTGAGGAAATTCCCTGCCAGTTTGTGGGTCTGACGGTCGGGGTTCATCCCAATATTTCGTTCCTAAAAGATGCAGGAATTGAAACGGATAAAGGCGTTCTGGTGAATGAAAAGCTTCAAACGAATTTCAGCAATATTTACGCCTTGGGCGATTGTGCACAGCTTCGTGACCCAAAAGCCGAAAGAAAACCGATTGAAACCGTCTGGTACACAGGCAAGATGATGGGAGAAACTGTGGCCGCAACCATTTGCGGTCAACCAACCGATTATGATCCTGGCATTTGGTTCAACTCGGCCAAGTTTATGGATATTGAATACCAGACCTACGGATATGTTTCTGCTCAATTGAAAGAAGGAGAAGAAAGCCTTTATTGGGAATCGGAAGATGGCGTTAGAGGTCTTAGAATTGTGTATGATTCAACTTCCAAAGGCGTGGTGGGGTTCAATTCATTCGGCATCCGCTTGCGTCATAAGGTCTGTGACGAATGGCTGCGAAAGAAAACTAAGGTTGATGAGGTCGTTTCCAATTTAAAGAAGGCCAATTTTAATCCTGAGTTCTTTAAAAATTTTGAGAAGGAAGTGCAGTCACAATTTCAATCCACCAAATGAGCAAAGAAGGATTCAGCATATCGTTGGTAAACCCAAATGCACCTGGTTCAGATCTGGTGCAAAAAGTGGGAATCGGAATCTCAGCTTTAGGACTATTGTCTATGCTTATAGGTGCCACAGGGCCCGCCAACCAAGACCCCAGCTTCTATTTTTGGACGGGTATAATGACCTCCATTGTTGGTTTCTCCATTTACATTCTCCGTACGTTTTTGCACAAGACAGAAAGCCAGAACAACAATCATATTTTCAATTCAAGCCTTACGGCCAGAGGAATTGCAGGCTGGGCATTCGGCATCTTTCTTACCGGTTTTTACATCGTGCTTTATTGGGGTCCAAGCTCTTATTGGGACAATGCAGCTTTAGTCACCATGTTCGATCCCATCAGTCAAACCATATTCGGATTTCGTGCCGATAGATGGTTCCTCTACGGGTTTATCTACACGGTATCAATACTCATTATGGGTGTTCGGGCCATTCTCAAGTACCGTCACAATAATTATCAGATCATCAGAACCTGTTCGGTCATGTTCTTTCAGCTGGGCTTTGCCTTTCTGCTTCCTCTG
>JBDNJH010000170.1:0-24105 GCA_041687875.1 Flavobacteriales bacterium
TAAATGCCGTAGCTAAAAATGATACTATTACGACCGCTTCCGGACTGAAGTACATTATCTGGAAAAAGGCTGACGGTGCGAAAGCCGATGTTGGCGACAATGTTTCGGTGCATTACGCTGGTCGTTTGTTGGACGGTTCTCCGTTTGATGATTCGTATAAAAGAGGTCAACCGTTCTCGTTTCCTTTGGGTGGAGGTCGTGTTATTAAAGGTTGGGATGAGGGAATTGCTTACTTGAATGTGGGTGATTCTGCCACGCTTATCATTCCATCTGAGTTGGGTTATGGTGCTGCCGACAGACCGACCATTCCGGCCAACTCAATACTCATCTTTGATGTGGAGTTGATGGACGTGAAGAAGATTGTAAAGCCTGTTGCTTACGAAGTTGCTGGAAAAGACACCATCGCCACCGGAACGGGATTGAAATACATTAGACTGAACAAAACCGAGGGCGCACCTGTGACAGAAGGAAGTACGGTTGCTGTTCATTACACCGGCTATCTGTTGGATGGAACAGTATTCGATAGCTCCATTTCTCGTGGAGAACCAATCAGTTTTCCTATCGGAGTTGGTCGGGTAATTAAAGGTTGGGATGAAGGTATTTCGCTACTTAAAGTAGGAGAGAAAGCCAGATTAATCATTCCAGCGCAGCTTGCTTATGGCGACAGGGCAACGGGGTCTATTCCAGCAAAATCAACCTTGATTTTTGATGTTGAACTGATAAGTGTGAAATAATCACAAACACTTGATTTCAAGCATTTAAGGGTTTAATTTAGGGGTTCACAAGTTGAACCCCTTTTTTATTTACAAATGAACCCGAATTTTATCCTCCTCGCCATTCCCGTTTTCCTGCTGACCATTGTTGGAGAACTCATTCACAACTACATCAAAAATCGAGGAAAGGATTTCAATTTTGAGGATAGCATAACCAATCTCAATATCGGTATTGGAAGCCAAGCGGTTGGTGCCTTAACCAAATCGGTTTTACTGATGTTGTTCATTTGGATACATGACAATTTCCGGTTGTTTACGCTCGAATTTACGTGGTACAACACCTTAATCTGCATTTTCCTTTTCGATTACATCTACTATTGGGCACATCGTTGGGGGCACGAATGGAATATTTTCTGGGGAGCGCATATCGTTCATCATCAAAGCGAAGAGTATAATCTTACAGTAGCTCTCAGACAAAGCTGGTTTCACAATTTACTGGCATTTCCGCTGTTTTTGCCGATTCCGCTTTTCGGGTTTGATATGCTGAGTTTTGGCTTGGCCGCAGGTTTGGTTACCCTTTATCAGTATTGGATTCATACAAAAGCCATTAAACGAATGCCGAAGTGGTTTGAGTATATTTTCAATTCACCAGCGCATCATCGCGTCCATCATGCTACCAACGAGCAATATCTCGATCACAACTATGCCGCCACTTTCATCCTCTGGGACAGATTGCATGGAACATTCATTGATGAAGAAGAAGAACCTGTTTACGGCATCACTGCACCACTTAGAAGTTTGAACAGCGTTTGGGCCAACTTCCATTTTTATGTGGAGATGTGGCATGGTAGTAAGCAACTCAAAACTGTTCGCGAAAAACTGACACTCATTTTTCGTGGGCCAGAATATCTCGGAAAACTGCTCGGACAAATCAACGAAACGGGTGAAAAAGCCCAAGTGAACTTGAAGAAATATTCTTCTGAAACGCCACTTCATCTCAAAATCTATGTGGGTCTGCAATTCCTGATGCTCACCTATTTCTTGGCGGCTTACATGGGGCAGATTCAAGACCTGACAGTTTTCTATCAGGTTGCGTTCTTCTTTCTCATCTGCCTGAGCACGCTCTCAATCGGAGCAATTATGGAGAACAAGCGTTGGTTTTACATCGTAGAGATTGCGCGCTTCCTGATGTTTGTTCCGCTTTACAATCTCTGTTACCACAACTATTTCTCAGATTGGTACAACGTCACCTTGCCTTTCTCAATCATCATCTCGGCAGTATTCACGTTTTGGATTTTGGCTGATCTGTATGTGAGGAGGTTGAGGCCGAAACTCGTTTCGTGATGGGATTTTCGGAGCACTATTTTGTTGATGATTACAGATTCGGCTTCAACGGCATGGAGAAGGATGATGAGGTTGCACAACTCTTCTGGAACCAGTTATACATCTAAATTTCGAGCGTATGATGCAAGTTTAGGTCAGTGGCTAAGCGTTGACCCTAAACCCAGTCCTTGGGAGTCGAGCTACATGGGAATGGGGAATAACCCGATATGGAGACTAGACCCTGATGATGATAGATGGTTCGATAGAGCCTCTAGACGAACAGCAAGAGAAATGAGAGGTGAACTGAGACAGGCACGAGTAAACAATAGGCTTAATGGTGGAACCATTGCCGATAGGAACGAAATATCTGCAGCTTTAAAACGGATTTTCGATTTTTACAAGGAGAAATCTCTGCAGGGAGCAAAAAAGGTGAAGTCTGATTTGCTTCAAGCACCAAAAGCCATTCACTATTCAGAGCAATATCAGGTGGACGAAATGAATCCAAAGTATAGGAGAATTGTGGTGCGTGATTTCAAGACACTTTAAACTGAAACTAAAGAGGAAGTCCGAATACTTGACATCATCAGTACAAGACAGTCTCCTGATATTTTGAAATCCAAATAATTACTCCTGAGGCTAGATTAGCTTCCCAACAAAAACATGCAAGGCCGTTTGTGAAGGTCAATTGTCTGCGTTTTCCATTCGGCAACGGCAAGCGTTTTTATCTGTTCCGTTTCTAACGTGATATCAACCGCCACACAGAGTTTGTGGTTGCCGTTGCAGGTTTTTAGAATATCGTCAAACAGATGCTGGTTGCGGTATGGCGTTTCCATGAAAATCTGCGTAAAACCAGTTCTAGAAACTGCAGAATCCAAATCTCTCAGCTTGTTAATTCGTTCTTTCTTGTCAATTGGAATGTAACCATTGAACGTGAATCCTTGTCCGTTTAACCCGCTTGCGATGAGACCAAGCAGGATGGAGGACGGCCCAATTAACGGCTGAACCTTGATGTTGTACAAATGCGCTTCTGCCATCAAAATCTGTCCTGGATCGGCAACACCTGGACAGCCAGCTTCCGACATGATGCCGACATCTTCTCCTTGAAGCAGCAGTTCCATCGGTCGAGAAATCTCATCACGTTTGGTGCGCTTATCCAACAGAATCAATTCCAATTCATTGAAATCGCGCTGGTTACCAGTTGAGCGGATGAAGCGTCTGGCGGTTTTTTCGTTCTCAACCACCAAGTATTTCAATTCTTCCAACAAACGAAGATTGAGATTGGGGAATAAACGGTCATTGTTCGTTTCTCCAAGCGAAACAGGAATGAGGAAAAGCGTTCCTAAGCTCATTTCAGCGTTTTGATGAAGACATCGCAGGCATAATCGAGCAGTTCGTAAACACGCCCAAAACCATCATCATAATATGGGTCTGGAACAGACATGCCTTTTACTTCATTTCCAAAATCTAATATCAATTGGACTTTGGCCCTGTCATTTTCGTTTCTGGCCATGGCCAAAACGTTTTCTTGGTTGGAAGTATCCATCACAAGAATGTGGTCGAATTTATCGAAGTCACCCATTTTGAAAGGCCGCGAACGCTGACCAGTTATGTCAATACCGTTCGACTCCATTTCGGCAATTGCCCGCTCATCTGGGCGTTCATCCTGATGCCAGCTTGAAGTTCCTGCGCTATCTACATAAAGCACAAGGCCCGAAAATCGGGCCTTGCGTTTGAGAATGCCTTCGGCCATTGGGCTTCGGCAAATATTTCCGAGACAAACCATTAACACGCGAGGTGCAGACATGGCTTACGACAGTTTTATCTTCTTATCGAGGTCTGTGATGTAGCCTCTAAATTGCTTATCGGTTTCAATCAAATTGTTCACCGTTCGGTATGCGTGAAGCACGGTTGCGTGATCTTTTCCACCGCATTGTGCGCCAATTGTGGCCAAAGATGCTTTGGTCATGTTCTTAGCATAGAACATGGCGATTTGACGTGCTTGAACGACTTCACGTTTACGTGTTTTCGATTTCATCAGCTCAATCGGCATATCGAAGTAGTCAGACACAACCTTTTGAATGTAATCGATGCTGATTTCGCGCGCTGTGTTCTTCACAAATTTGTCAATCATCTGCTTTGCAAGATCCAAGTTGATGGATTTCTTGTTCAGCGAAGCTTGAGCTAGAAGCGAAATCAACGCGCCTTCCAATTCGCGGATATTGCTTGTGATGCTGTAAGCTAAATATTCGAGCACATCTTCAGGAAGTTCAATTCCATCCTGATACACCTTCTTGCGAAGAATGGCAATTCTAGTTTCTAGTTCTGGTGCAGAAAGGTCGGCAGCCAATCCCCACTTGAAGCGGGAAAGAAGCCGTTGCTCCATTCCTTGCATTTCAACAGGAGCTTTATCGCTGGTCAAAACCAACTGCTTTCCGTTTTGGTGTAAGTGATTGAAAATGTGGAAGAAAACATCTTGAGTTTTATCTTTTCCAGCCAAGAACTGCACATCATCCATAATCAACACATCAATCATCTGATAGAAGTGCACAAAATCGTTGTGGCTGTTGTTCTTCACCGCATCAATAAATTGGTGCGTGAATTTTTCGGAAGAAACATACAGAACAGTCTTGTTCGGGTGCTTTTCCTTGATTTCAATTCCAATGGCGTGTGCCAAGTGCGTTTTTCCCAATCCAACGCCACCATATAAAAGGAGTGGGTTGAAGGCTGTTCCGCCCGGTTTGTTGGCAACGGCATAACCCGCAGAGCGCGCTAGACGGTTACAATCGCCTTCAATGAAGTTGTCAAAGTTGTAATTGGCGTTAAGCTGAGATTCAACTTTTACCTTTTTAAGACCTGGAATAATGAACGGATTGCGAATTGCATCCGAACGTCCAAGATCCATTGGCATCGTGACAGGGTGATTTTTAGTCGTTGCTGAGTTTGTTGGTACACGAACCGAGTATGGCTTACTGTTATTGTAAGCGTTCTCCATTATAATCTGGTACTCCAAACGACCTTCGGCCCCAAGTTCTTTCTTAACCGTCTTTTTTAATAGTGAGATGTAATGCTCTTCTAGCCATTCGTAAAAGAATTGGCTTGGGACTTGAATTGTTAGGACATTTTCATCCAATTTAACTGGAACTATGGGCTCAAACCATGTGCGGTAACTCTGATAAGGCACGTTATCACGTATCACCTCCAAACAATTATCCCATACAACCTTACAGTCTTTCTTCATACGCTTTGTCTCAAGTAGCTAAATGTTAGTGCTTTAGAAATTTCCCCTTCGGAAGCTTACTGGAAATTGTGTTTCCGAATCCCTAAATGCGAAGCAAAAGTTGAGAAAAAAAAGGTGAAAAAAAAATCAAATTGCTATTGACTTTACGAAACTTTTGGTGCAATATACGCGCTACCAAAAAGTCCAGAAACCCTATCTAGCTGTAGGTCAATCCTTCCAAGTTTAATCCCTGCCCAGCCAACCTGACATACCATCACGTTTTGCCCTTTTTTATTTATAAAATATTGGGGCTGATCTAAAAAAGTGTGGGTGTGTCCACCAAGGATGATATCAACATTTTGACTGTTTTCGGCTACGTGTTTATCGCAAATCCGATTCGCGTCAAAATTATATTTCTCCAAATTGTAGTCATATCCTAAATGAGAAAGGCAGATGACGAGGTCGCACTTCTCTTCGTTTTTTAGAAACGAGGCTTGCTTGTTTGCTTCTGCAATTGGGTCGGTGTAGCGGATTTTTCCGTAAAGTTTTGGATTGACAAGGCCTTCCAAATCAATTCCAAGTCCAAAAACACCGATTCTCATTCCGTTTTTGTCAAAAACCTTGTTCTTTAAGGTAGTTTCTGAGAGTGGCGTATCACTCAGTTCGTAATTTGAGTTGATGAAGGGAAACTTGGCGTGGGGTAATTGCTTTGTCAAGCCTTCAATACCGTTATCAAAATCATGATTTCCAAACGTGGCGGCATCATAACCCATTTCGCTCATGAGCTTGAATTCCAGTTCTCCACCATAATAATTGAAGTAGGGCGTTCCTTGAAATATGTCGCCACTATCTAATAGGAGTACATTTTTTTCCTCGAACCGAACCTGCTTCACCATTTCGGCCCTTCTGGCAAAGCCACCCAACCCTGGGTATTTACTATCGGTTATGGGAAATGGGTCAATACGGCTGTGAACGTCATTTGTGTGGAGGATTGTCAGTTTAACGATTCCCAATTCATCTAATCGGCACGAACTCAGTCCACCAATGGCTGCAAGCGATGCGCCAGCCAATGCGGATTGCTTTATGAAACCACGTCTTTTCATCAGAATTTGATTACCGAAATTCGTCCGTCCAAGTTCGAGTTCAATGTTTGACCTGCTAAACCTTTTATTCGAAAATCATCCAAAATGGCATCTCTTATTTTAATTCCCGTTCTGATTCTTTGAACGGGATTTTTAAAGAAATCCATCTTGTCGCCACCTTCAGCCAAATAATCGCTGGTTACTACATATATAAGGTCATCCGTATTAATCTCTTCACCATCATCAAACGTAAGGATGGAGTTCTTGCCCGATTTATGGGAAATACTCATTCCTGACACAGGTTGTCCTCCAACATCTTTTAGGTAGCTCATCATTTCTTTCACCTTTTCGGGAGAAAGCTTGATTACGTCTAACTCATTTTCAAACGGCATGAGTTCAAACACTTTTCCAACCGTAATTGGTCCTGCTGGCAAATCAACCCTCAAACCACCAATATTGATGAGACAAATAAGTGGTCGAACAGAATCAGGCATTTCAATAAGTGCGCGTTGCAATAATAAATCAGCAATTAGGTTTCCTAATGTTGATTCAGGAATTCCTCGCGTCAGCGGAACTTCATTTTGAACCAGAATCGTGTTCATGCTCAATTCCAAGCTATCGCGATAGGAGGCAATCATCGATTCCGAAATCACCTCGTCCGAAATCGAATCGTTCATATCAATGGCTTTGTATTCGGTTACTGAACCCGAACAGGCAGAAAGAAGAACGGCAAGCCACAACCAACGCATGATGCAAGTTTAAGCACTTTGGGGTTTGAAATGGTTTTTGGTTACTAGTTATTGGTTATTCAGGGTGCGTTCGGAGTGACTGAATAACCCAGTAACGCAATACCCAATAACCAATAACTTCACCACCATGTTTGAACACAGCACGAAGATTAGAACGCGTTATTCGGAAGTGGATAGAATGGGCTATGTCTATTACGGTAACTACGCCACGTATTTTGAAGTTGGCAGGGTAGAGGCAATGCGTGTTTTGGGCATCAATTACCGAGAATTGGAGGAATCAGGAATTATGATGCCAGTAATTCGATACGAGATTGATTACAAAAAGCCAGCTTTCTACGATGAGGAGTTGACCATTATCACACGGGTAAAGGAAGTGCCGCGTTCGCGCATCACATTTGAATACGAAACGTGGAATGCCAAAGGCGAATTGCTGAATACAGCTTTGACGCAGTTGGTTTTTGTTGATAGCAAAACCATGAAGCCGCAGGGAGCTCCTGAAATAATCGTGGAGGCGGCTGAGAAGTTTTTAGTTGACTGATTTGATGGAGTTTACAAAAGTTGATAGAGTTGATGAAGTTTACAGAGGTTATTAGTTGAAATGATAGTCCGTAAAGTTGCCACAACAGATGGGCTGCAACTATGGTGTATAGACTTTACAAGCACAAAAAACATGTTTCTGTGGCTTTCTTATGTTCAATCTAGAATATTGTAGTTGTCAAAAGGCCTATTGACGAATTCTGATTCAAACTGAACCGTAAATACCTTGAAAACGCCATCTTCCAGAGAATAATAACCGCCCCAGTCTAAAACTAGTGGCAAGATAACGGACTATCATTTTATTTGAATGATTTTGATTTTAACTGAGATGGCTTCACGCGCGATTCGTATAGTCGTATAGATTCATAATTCGTATCAGTACTAAAGTTTCTCCATCAACACCTTATATAAGGAAGTCATTGCCGAGATGTCGTCTTTATGAACGATTTCATCTGGAGAATGGACGTTATCTTCTGGTGCGCCAACAAAAACCCATTCCCAGGGATAAGGCGAAGATTGAAGTTCTAAACCATCACTTCCGCCAGCACCCTCCACTTCTAATTGAAATGGAATGTCGGTTTCCTTGGCGATGCTGATGACACGGTCTAAGAAGGTTCTACGAGGTAATCCGCGGTCGCGCATGGAGATGGCAACACCTTTGCCTAATTGAACACCTTCCGTTACCCACGTAATGTCGCAAATGAGTGCTTGTCGTACTCCGTATGTCTCTAGGATGTATTTGCCCAAATAGGAAACGGCACCGCCTCCGTGTTCTTCACGTGTGCTGAAAACGATGATGCCTTCTTCCAATGTTTCGGCCACTTTGAGTGCATTCCAAACACCAAGACGATTGTCCATGTAGCAGCATTGTACGTGGTTTTTCGTTTCGCGGAAATCGGGTTTAAACGTGAGGTTTGTGCCGCGTTCAATCTCCCGTTCGTATTTGTAACCGAACGTTTGATGCTTTTTACTCACCTTGAGTTTGCATTCAATCTCACCCTGAGAATCAGCTCCAACCAATTGAATTTTGTTCTCAATAACGGGACCGCCAACTTTTACCAATTGATTACCATATCTGACCGTAAACCCGATGCTGTCGAGATGAGCAAAAATGGCCGTGCGTGGTTTTTTGCCGAATACCAGAATAATGTTCTCGTGGAATTCATCGCCAGAAATAACTTTCGGTTTGACTTTCCAGTTCTTCTCCGTTTCGCCAATGTATTTCAAAACGAAATCGGTCAGGGCGCGTTCATCTCCGCTAACGGCACGGATGGCGCATAATTCTTTCAGTAATTCCACTTACAATTCAATTATGAATGAAGAATTAATAATTATCAATTGAAATCCAAAGTTGGATTTAACACTCTCGTACAGAATCGCAAATAGACAATCGTAATTCGTTAATTTTTTTGATTAGTCCTCTACAGAAAAGACAAAGATTTCTTCGTCATCTTTCTTCATGAGGTATTTTTCTCTCGCAAACTTTTCTAGAAGATCTTTGTCGTTTTGCAAAAGCTTGAGGTCAGCAGAGCTTTCCGCTATCTCATTCAGGTAGTGATCTCTTTCATCTTCCATCTCTGCCAACTTCATTTGATTTTTGACGGTAGAAATGAAACTGTTTTCATCAAAAAAGGTCATCCAAACCAAGAATGCAAGTAACGTCATCACGTACTTGTTTCTCATGTAAGGATAAAGCTTTTGAGCTATGCCACGGAATTTCTTCACGAACGTAAAAGTAAAGCTGTTTTGCTGAATTCGAAATCCACCAAAACGGCTTTTTAAACAATTGATTGTTCAGTTTCAGCTTTCGGCCAAGAACGGATAACGGTAATCTGTTGGTGGCACGAAGTTCTCCTTGATTGTTCTGGGCGAAACCCAACGCAGCAAGTTGGTCATGGAGCCAGCTTTGTCATTGGTGCCCGAACCTCTTGCACCACCAAAAGGTTGCTGTCCGACAACGGCACCAGTTGGCTTATCATTTATGTAGAAGTTGCCTGCGCAGTTTTCGAGCTTCTTCATGGCGCTTTCAATCACGTAGCGGTCTTGACTGAAAAGTGCACCAGTTAAAGCATAAGGAGATGTCTTGTCAAGAATGTCGAGGGTTTCTTCCCATTTGTTCTCGTCAAAAACATAGATGGTAACGACTGGGCCGAATATCTCTTCGCACATCGTGGTGTATTTCGGGTCGTTGGCCACAATTACCGTTGGCTCGATGAAATAACCTTTGCTCTTATCGTAATTACCGCCAGCAATTATCTCTTGTCCGTCTTTTTTTGCTTGATCAATGTAGTTGGCAATTTTATCAAAGGCCTTTTCGTCAATTACCGCATTGATGTAGTTGGTGAAATCTTCTACCGGACCCATTTTGAAGGTTTTCAGGTCTTCGATTACATATCCTTTTACTTCTTCCCAAAGATTACTTGGAACGTAAACCCGTGAAGCCGCTGAACATTTTTGTCCTTGGAACTCAAACGCACCACGAACGATTGCTGTTGCTACTTGCTTTGGCAAAGAAGATGGATGCACGGCAATAAAATCCTTTCCACCTGTTTCGCCTACAATGCGCGGGTAGCTTTTGTACTTGTGAATGTTCTCTCCAATGGTTTTCCAGATGTTCTGAAATACGCCTGTTGAACCTGTGAAATGAATTCCTGCAAAATCAGGATGATTGAAGATGACATCGCCAGCAACGGGACCTTGAACATAAATCAGGTTGATAACGCCATCAGGCAATCCGGCTTCCTTAAAGATTTCCATGATAACCTGAGCCGAATAGATCTGCGTATCGGCAGGTTTCCAAACCACCGTGTTGCCCATAAGAGCGGGTGCCGCACATAAATTTCCTGCAATGGAAGTAAAGTTGAATGGAGTGAGAGCGAACACAAAACCTTCAAGCGGACGCTGCTCCAATCTGTTCCAAGTTGGAGATGGAGAGTAAGCTGGTTGCTGCTTGTAAATGTCAGTCATGAACTCCACGTTGAAACGGAGGAAGTCAGCATATTCACAAACCGCATCAATTTCGGCCTGATTAACGTTCTTACTTTGTGCGAGCATGGTGGCTGCGTTCATTTTGGCACGGTAAGGACCTGCCAAGAGTTCAGCGGCTTTGAGGAAGATAGAAGCGCGGTGCTCCCAACTCATGTTTGCCCACTTCTCTTTGGCTGCCAATGCCGCATCAATGGCCTGCTTTACGTGTGTTTTGTCTCCTCGGTGGAAGTAACCTAATGTATGCTGATGGTTGTGTGGAGCAGCCATGCGAACCTTATTGCCAGTGCGCACTTCTTTGCCACCGATATACATCGGAGCATCAATTTCCATAGCGCGCATTTCAGCCAGAGCCTTTTTTATCTCTGCTTTTTCCTTACTGCCAGGAGCATAGTTCAGAATGGGTTCGTTGGTGGCTTTTGGTACGTTATAGAATGCGTTTGACATGGCTCGAAAGTTTTGTTGAGCCGCGAATTTAAGGAAAGCCAGTTAGGGGCGGGGGGTTGGCTGATTAGGACAAGAAGTTATTGGGTTATTTGTTAATGGTTATTCACAGCAAACATCAGCGCAACTTTCCGAAATAACCATCAATCCAATAACAGATAACCCAATAAGAGATAATCAATAACTCAATAACAGATAACCCAAGAACCAAATCAATTGAGCATATAAGGCACTTCCATTACAAATTCTGGAATCTCAGCTTGGAATAAAACACCATCTGAAGTGCGCATGAATTCATAAAAACCGCTCATGCTACCCATGCCAGATTCGAGATTGCAGGCACTTTCGTAGCAGAAGAGTTCGCCTGGAGTAAGAATTGGGTTTTCGCCAACAACACCTTCACCATTTACTACTGTTTTGATGCCGTTGCTATCGAAAATGTCCCAATGTCTGCGTAGAAGCTGCACCTCAAAATCATTAAAATTTTCAATGGTAATACGATAAAAGAACACGAAATAGCTGTTCTCAGGTTCAGAGTACTCCTCTTTGAACTTGACCTTTGTGGTAACCCGTATGCCTTTTGTTAACTGAGTCATAATGTGTGCAATGACAAATAAACGATCATTTTTTAGTCCCGTTGCCGAAATGGGTCAAAAACCTGAAGAAATAATGGAATGACCAATGAGTCTATCGTAGCGCGATTCCATTTGTCGATGATACACATAGAAGGTGTAAATCTGCCGCGCATCGAAGAATGAACCTTCAGTGAGCTCGGTAGTCCCCTCTGTTTCGCCATCCTTTACGTAAACGTATTGGTAGTTGTAATAACCCTGTTTGAGATAAGCTGTACATTCATACATGCCATCTCTGTAGCTAAAATCCATGCGATACTTTGGTTGAATCTGCCATTCAGTTAGGCCGCCATAGAGATAGATGCCGCCATCCATAATAGGGTCGAGGTACTTTAGTTGGAAATGAACGAGTACGTAATCTGCATCGCGCACGGGGTCGTTTCCTTCTCTTACATCAATGCTAAAAGCTCCGTTTATATCGGGTGCTCGCCTGTAGTTGGTCTTGCTCAGTTCCTTATCAGGAAGCAGAAACACGTGATTCTTCATAGAGTCTGGGTCGTACCAAATGGAGCTGACGTTTTCGGCCTGATAGCGAAGACTGCGTGTATCTATCCAGCGGTATTCGTTGTTTCCCTCGAAAATAACATCTCCCATATTATCGTAAATCAGTTTGCCTTCCTTCACAAAGATGGGTTGCATATCTGTTTTTACGTTATCCCAGCGGTAGTTCTGTTGAATGTGCAAAGCAAGGTCGCCAAAAGGATTGCGGATATCGAATTCGGGATGATCTATAACCACATCAATCTGATGATGGGTGCGTCTTTTATTAATAATCATTGGTAAACGAACCTGCGCATTGATTTTGACAAGATTCTCGTAAATTCTAAACCTTCTGGTAATGATGGGTTTCTCTCGGTTGAACTCCTTGTAAACCAATAGGATGTAATTGCCAGATAATTTAATCTGAAAGTTCTGATTTGGAAAACTGAAAGAATAGTGAATAAAAGGTTGAACGGTATTGAACGAGAAATCGTAGTTCATTACGTTTTCTTCCAGAAAACCATCTATGTATTCTGCCGCTGGAATATCGGTCTTTTCCCAGTTGCGGTCGCAATGAATAACGGTATAGGTATAGTCTTGATATTCGGCATTGAGGTCGTCAAACTCAAGCTGCAATACCTCGCCACTGCCAAGGGCAATAATAGGCAGACTCAATTGGACATTCTTGACGTTGAACTCAACCGTTTTGATGCTTTTTTGGTAAGTTCTGTCTTCATAACGTACGAAGGTATCATCGAAGTAGTCGTCTTCCTGCGCCATGGAGGAAAAGGGGAAAAGGAAAAAGGAGAAAAGGAAAAATGTGAGAATGCGCATAGTGGGAGGCAAAGATAGTACTGGGGTTTAGTTGATAGGTTTATTAGATAATTAGTTGACCAGTTAAGTGCTAGTCGGATTAGACTTAGAACAAGAACCTTTCCACATTGAGCATTATTGTTCGGGGTGAGATTAATGGATGGATGGGTTGATTTGGCGGTCATCGCAGTTGATTTGGCGGTCATCGCAGTTGATTTGGCGGTCATCGCAGTTCATTTGGTGGTCATCGCACATCATTTGGCGGTCATCGCAATTCATTTGGGCATTGGCCATGGGGTCTGTTCAATAAACGGTGTCAGTCTTGCATGATGGAGCACGGATTGGAGTGATTGGCCGGATGAATACTGATTCTTTCGCTAGGCTCTGGTACTGATTGATGAAGTACGAATGACGATTTTAGATTTTTACGGATGCTTTGGGAAGGAATGCAGATTGGTCTTAGGTGTTAATTTTTATTTCGTCACACAATCATCCATAAACCATCCCTAAAACCTGCGGTTTGGTCACTTTTTTATTTTTTGCTTAGGGCAAATGCTTATTCCGTCAATTTAGTTCTCCAATTCTGAACTCATCGAAGAATTTCAAGACAAACTCATTCGGTGGGTGAGAACGATAGGGTCTGATCTTGTTTCACTTTCATACAAGGCGGAGAAGAAATAAGGGGGTGGGGGGAGATTGAATTGCTGATGGTTTGTCTCGTCCTAAAAAAGGTTGACTCTTTTTTTGCCCCGTTTGTCACTCCGAGTGTGCGAGAAACGAAGTTCAGCGCAGCTACGTCTCTCATATCTGACATCTAAAATCTCACTACTAACCGACATCATTATTAATTTCTGATTGATAAATGCGGTGTTATTTTGGTAGCGGAATTACGAAGCAAAGACCTGACAGGTTTTGAAAACCTCCGAGGTCTAGTCAAGTCCGAAGCCTTTGAAGCAAGACCTAACAGGTTTTTTTGAAACCTTATATGTTTGATTTTTAGATCAGAAGCTAAAAATCTAGATAGCGCGCCTTTATCTAACGCATGCTTGCTATCTTAGACTATGGCTGCAAGTGAGCGAATAAGAAATTGGATAAAACTGGTGGTGTTACTTGCCATTTTCGGCAATTTGTTACTTTGGCTGAGTCATCGCCTCGCTCACGTAAGTTTGTAACTTGTGGCCAACCAAAACCAACCCCATGAAAACCACCATCACCCTTTTCATCCTCGCCATCGCCCTCGGTCTTGCTTCGTGCAACAAAGACTGCTTTGACCAGGCTTTGTATGATGCGCACCACGGTCAGATATGCACAGCAGATTGCCCTGGTGTAACGGGCTGCGATGGCAAATTTTATTGCAACGAATGTGTGGCCAACAGTGAGGGCATTGCGGTTGAGTAACTAGTTGGCATACTGAACCACCGAACGCTGCCTAAGGCAGAAAGAACACTTCGCTTGGTGGTGGCTTATTGTTTAAACCTTCTGTTTATTCTCTGTCAATTGGTGCTTTAATAAAATAGAAGGTGTCGCCCCGCCTTAGGCGGGCTAAAAAAGGATTTTGTCAACACATTGGCTACCATACTACCATACTCGCGCCCCGCTGGGGCTTCCATTAGTAGCTGGTTAGCTCCATAGGAGCGCAAGTATGGTAGCAACAAAAGGTATTGGTTTCAGAAAAGCCCTGTAAGGGCGAAACAATCAATCGAAGAAATCAAACAGATAGTTCTCGTCAAACGAGACATCGAATTTTTGAAGAAGCTCCTGGTATTCCTCTTGGAAACTTCTCTTGGCATGATGCTTTTCCTGATTGATAATGTATTTGATAACCTCATCTCGTTGCGAACGAGAATAAGAAAAAGCACCATAGCCATCTTGCCATTGAAAACGTCCCCTGAAAAAACCGTTGTCATTGATCCATTTGGATGAATTTGCTTTCAAATCCCGCATCACTTCAGAGATATTCACAGTCATGGGAAGCTCAAAGAAAACGTGTAGATGATCTGTCCATCCGTTAATTGCCAAGGAGTGAACTCCTTGATTCTTTAGGATTCCATGCATGTAAGCAAAGAGCCTTGACCTGATTTCGGCAGAAAGTATATTCTCGCGCCCTTTGAACGCAAAAACACAATGGATATTGACTTGAGAATACGTGTTGGCCATAACACGAATTTATGATTTTGATGGATAAAATGTATCGCCCATTTCTCGATGGCGCTCTTGTTAACCCACAATATTTCGGGAAGATTGTAGTCAGCTGGTAGGAGAGACCTAACAGGTTTCAAAAACAGGGGTGTCCGAAATGCGAGATTCATGAACGAATAGGTCATATTTGTTGTCTCGCTCCGCCTGAGGCGGAGCTGATGGGTCTTGGCGGTCGTATTTCTACCATAATGCCGTTCCTACGGAACTCAAAAGTCCCACCGGGATGATATAACATAAGCATGGGTGTAGCCAATGCGTCATGGGTGTAGTGTATAAACCAATAACAAACCCCCGACCTTCCGACTGAGGCGGAGGGAAATCCGCAAGACCCTTCCTTCGTCAGGGTGACAGAAGGATAGGAGCGTAGCTACCAAATCAGCGTTTATCCGTTCCATCTGTTTAATCTGTGTTCCATCACGAAGCATACGTCCATTTGCTAATCAGCTAAAAGCCAATAACCAATAACCAATACCCCAATAACCGATAGTCTATTTAGAATCATTCTAAATTATATTCCTGTCATTATTCATCATAACCCCTATTGCCTTTCTGTTAAATTTGCCGCGATTTTAAGGACGACAATCCGAAGTAAATATGTCAAAAGACATCAAGATCAAAAAAGGCCTGAACATCCCCTTGAAAGGAGAGGCCGATAAGGTTTTAGGAACTGCAGAAAGGTCTAGTGCCTTTGTGGTCAAACCAACCGACTTTAAGAATTTCACACCAAAACTTCTTGTGAAAGAAGGACAGGAGGTGCTTGCAGGTTCGCCCTTGTTCTTCAATAAGGAATATCCAGACGTGAAGGTCGGATCGCCAGTGAGTGGAGAAGTGGTGGAGGTGACACGCGGTGCCAAGCGTAAGATTCTTGGCATCAAGATTCTTGCTGACAAGGAAACGCGTTATGCAGCGTTCGCTCCAGCCAATGCAGCATCGATGAGTGGTGAAGACGTGAAGAAGCGTTTGCTTGACCAATGCCTTTGGGCATACATCAAAAGACGACCTTACGGAACCGTTGCCCGACCAGAAGATAAGCCCTTGGCCATCTATGTATCTGCATTTGATTCGGCACCGTTGGCGGGTGATTACGATTACATTCTACACGGCAAGGAGAAAGAATTTCAAGCCGGATTGGATGTTTTGAAGCAATTGACAGACGGTAAGGTTCATTTGAACCTCCACCGCGAATTGAACACCGATGCGGTTTTTAAAGATGCCAAAGGAGTTCAGATAAACTGGGTAAGAGGTCCACATCCAGCAGGAAACGTAGGTGTGCAGATTCATCATATTAAACCTTTGAATAAAGGTGAGGTTGTGTTTACCGTAGCTGCCCAAGACGTTGCGCTTATCGGAAGTGCATTCCTAACAGGAAAATACGATGCTTCGCGATTGGTTGGCGTTGGTGGTTCTTCTGTAAAGTCGCCAAAGTATTTCAAAACCATTCAAGGAGCTGCGGTGTCAACATTGCTTAATGGTAATGTTGATGGAGACAACAACCGCATTATTAGCGGAAACGTACTTACAGGAACGAAAGTTGCCGCTGACGGATACCTCGGTTTCTTCAGTAAGGAATTGAATGTGATTCCAGAAGGCGACCAAGCCAAATTCTTCATTACCGAAGGTTGGGCTGGTGCTGGATTAGGAAAGTTCTCTGCTTCAAGAAGTTATTTCTCTTGGTTGATGCCAAGTAAAAAATATGAGCTTGATACTAACACAAACGGAGAAAAGCGGGCGTTTGTAGTGACCGGACAATACGAAAGTGTATTCCCTATGGACATATACCCACAGCACCTGGTAAAGGCTATTATGATTGGCGATATAGAATCGATGGAAAACCTTGGTATCTACGAAGTGGATGATGAAGATTTTGCATTGTGTGAGTATGTCTGTACTTCCAAAACCCCTGTTCAGCAGGTGGTGAGAGAAGGATTGGAGCTCATTGAAAAAGAATGTGGTTAAACGATAAGGCACAATGAAGTTTTTGCATACAGCCTTCCAGAACATGAAGCATCCTTTCGAAAAAGGGGGCAAGTTCGAGAAGTACAATAAGGTTCTAACCGCTATTGATGCGTTAGAGACCTTTGCTTTTACTCCAGACGAAGTAACACACTCTGGATCACACATCCGCGATGGTATTGACCTGAAGCGAACCATGTCTGTGGTAATAACAGCAATGATTCCTTGCTTGCTTTTTGGGATGTATAACGCTGGTTATCAACACTTTTTGCAATTGGGGGTTGATGCTTCTTTTTGGGAAATGTTCCAAATTGGATTGATAAAAGTGCTTCCGCTTGTGGTTGTGTCCTATGGCGTTGGACTTGGAATAGAGTTCGCCTTTGCCATGTATAAAGGTCATTCGGTTGAAGAAGGCTACTTGGTAACAGGAATGCTTATTCCATTAATCGTTCCTGTTGATATTCCATTGTGGATGTTGGCTGTATCTGTGGCTTTTGCGGTTGTGTTTGGTAAGGAGGTTTTTGGTGGAACCGGGATGAACATTTTTAACGTAGCCCTCACTGCAAGAGCATTTCTATTCTTTGCTTATCCAACATACATGTCTGGAGATAAGATATGGGTACATGAAGGAATGACCAACGATGCCATTTCAGGTGCCACCATCCTAGGTGATGTTGCAGCTATGAAAGACGGATTGGTTAAATCTGCTGATGGAATCATTCAATTTACTGGAGCAAATTTCTCGGTGTCAGATATGTTCTTCGGGTTTATTCCTGGTTCAGTTGGCGAAACATCAACCTTAGCTATTCTTATTGGAGCAGGTATTCTGCTTCTAACAGGTATTGGAAGCTGGAGAATCATGCTTTCAGCCGTTCTTGGTGCAGCAACAATGGGATTAATTTTCAACGCATTCGGATCCAACGGATTGATGCAACTTCCATTCTGGCAGCACATGATCGTAGGTGGTTTTGCCTTCGGAGTTGTGTTTATGGCTACCGATCCTGTAACAGCCTCACAAACGAACAAAGGAAAATGGATTTACGGATTCCTGATTGGCTTAATGGCCATCATGATTCGTGTGTTCAACCCAGCATATCCAGAAGGAATCATGTTGGCAATACTCTTCATGAATGTGATGGCACCACTCATCGACCATTATGTGGTTGAAGGCAACATCAAGAAAAGAATGAATAGGGCAACTGTGAAAACAGCAGTTGTAAATTAAAAATTAGGAATTAATAATTAAGAATGTCGAAGCAATGGCTTGGTATTCTACTCGTAAAGCAAATGTCAAGCAACCCAATTCATAATTCATCATTTTTAATTCATAATTGAATACAATGGCGGTTGATGTAAATAGCAATAAGTACACATTTATCTTCGCAACGGTGATGGTAATTGTAGTCGCAACGCTTTTGGCACTCGCTTCTGAAAGCCTGAAGCCTATGCAAAATGCGAATGTGGCCAACGAGAAACGTCAAAACATTCTGAGCAGTATCGGCATTAGTGTGGATGCTGCCGATGCGGAAGTAGCTTACAAAGAGAATCTAGTTGAAGCGTTAGTGCTTGATGCCAACGGTCAAGTGCTTGAAAGCCCTGAGTTTGGGGCTTTTGATATTGACGTATTGAAGGATTACAAAGCAGGTCTTTCTGGAATCTACAAGGCCAATGCAAACGACATGGAAGCCATGAAGGCTGCATTGCTTTCTTGGGGCGATGGTGGTGTTAACTATCCCTTGTTTATCCTAAAGAAAGGAGGCGAGAACGTTTATGTTGTGCCAATGGTAGGAACCGGCCTTTGGGGCCCAGTTTGGGGATATGTTACAGTTGCTGATGACGGTAAAACGGTTGTTGGAGCCGTGTTTGACCACAAGTCTGAAACACCAGGTTTGGGTGCAGAGATAAACCAAGCATCTTTTCAAAAGCCATTTGAAGGGAAGACCATTTTTGATGAAAGCGGAGAATTCACAGGGATAAAGGTTATGAAAGGTGGAGCCAAAGGTTCAGAACATGCAGTTGATGCCATTTCGGGAGGAACCATAACCAGTAATGGAGTGACGGAAATGATTGTTCGTACGTTGAAAATATACGAGCCCTATTTTCGCAAATTACAGGCTGCATCATCATCATCTGAATTGGTGGAAATGCCAGTTGATTCCATCACAACGTCCTCGGACTCGTTGAATATTGAAGAAGTAGTTGATAGCCTAGAACTATCCGTAGAATAACCTGTTTAAACGAAGTAACACTTATCATGAGTGAAGTAGCAGAAGCAGAAAAAGTAAAAGCGCCAAAAGAGCCGTTGTTCTCAAAAAAGAACAAGGCACTTATATCCAATCCGTTAGATGATGACAACCCAATTACGGTTCAGGTTCTCGGAATCTGTTCAGCATTGGCTATTACCGTTCAGGTAAAACAGGCGTTTGTAATGACGATGTCGGTAATGTTCGTGTTGGCAGCAGGAAACGTGATTGTTTCCTTGATGCGAAACTTGATTCCTAACCGTATCCGAATTATCGTGCAGTTAGTGATTGTGGCGGCTTTGGTAATCTTGGTTGACCAAGTGTTGAAAGCATACGTTTATGATGTGAGCAAGGCACTTTCCGTCTTTGTTGGTTTGATTATTACCAACTGTATCATCATGGGACGTTTGGAAGCATTTGCCCTAGCAAACAAGCCTTGGCCATCCTTCTTAGACGGAATTGGAAATGGTTTGGGTTATGGAATGATTCTAATTCTTGTTTCGGTTGTCAGAGAGATTCTTGGTTCAGGAAAGATTTGGGGTTTTCCATTGTTTGGACATAAAGTAGGAGCACTACTTTCTGATGGAACATTGGCCACCGATGCTTCTGGACTATATGCTCTTGGATACGTTGACAACGGTTTGATGATTCTGCCTCCCATGGCGTTAATCACAGTTGGCGCCTTCATTTGGATACAACGTGCGAGGAACACCAAACTCATCGAAGCTTAATTCCTTAAGGACAAACAGTCATGGAATACATAAACATATTTGTAAAAGCCATCTTTATTGAGAACATGATTTTCGCCTACTTCCTAGGCATGTGTTCTTATTTGGCGGTAAGTAAAACGGTCACGACAGGAGTTGGTCTTGGAGCTGCTGTCATCTTCGTTCTTGGAATTACCGTTCCTGTGAATTACTTAATGGAGAATTATGTGCTGAAAGAAGGTGCATTGTCTTGGTTGGGACCACAGTTTGCCACCATGGATCTTAGCTTTTTGAGTTTCATCATGTTTATCGCCATCATTGCCGCTTTGGTTCAATTGGTTGAGATGGCGGTTGAGAAATTTGCTCCAGCGTTGTATTCGTCACTGGGTATCTTCTTGCCATTAATTGCTGTAAACTGCTCCATCTTAGGTGGTGCGCTCTTCATGCAAGAGCGTCAGTACTCAAACATTGGCGAAGCAACGGTTTTCGGACTTGGGTCTGGAGTTGGTTGGTTCTTGGCAATTGTTGCCATTGCGGCCATCCGCGAAAAAATTCGCTATTCAAGTGTTCCAAAACCACTGAGAGGTTTGGGCATCACATTTATTATTACAGGGCTAATGGGCGTTGCGTTCATGAGCTTTATGGGTATCGAACTTTAAAGAAGTAAACAGCTAACGAAATGGTTCTTCTAAGCACATCCACAATTGTCGTTGTCAGCGTAGTGGTATTCCTGATAGTGATTTTCCTATTGGTATCTCTTTTGCTTTTTGCGAAAGCCAAATTGGCTCCATCAGGCCCAGTAATGCTGACCATTAATGGCGAGAAACCAATGGAAGTTGAATCTGGCGGCACTATTCTTGGAACGCTCGGAAACAATAAAATTTTCCTTCCATCTGCTTGCGGTGGAGGTGGTACTTGCGCCATGTGCAAGTGTCAAGTATTTGAAGGTGGAGGTGAGATTCTTCCAACCGAATCCCCTTATTTCTCAAGAAAAGAGATTGCCGATAACTGGAGATTGGGTTGTCAGGTGAAGATTAAGCAGGATATGAAGATTGGTATTCCTGAAGAAATTTTCGGTATCAAGGAGTTTGAGGCAACCGTTGTTTCTAACTACAACGTAGCCACTTACATCAAGGAATTTGTAGTTGAGATTCCACAGGACATGCATTACGAAGCTGGTGGTTATATCCAGATTAAGATACCTGCATGTGTGGTTAAATTTTCAGATATGGACATTGCAGCTCATCCCAAGGATCATCCTGGAGAGCCTAATAAATTTGAGACAGATTGGAGCGAGGGACCATTTGGCATGCGCGGATTGGTGATGAAGAATGACGAAGAAGTTATTCGTGCTTATTCCATGGCATCTTACCCTGCCGAAGGACGAAACATTATGTTGAACGTTCGTGTTGCAGCACCACCTTTCGACAGAGCAAACAACAAGTGGGCTGATATCAACCCTGGCATTGCATCGTCTTACATTTTTAACCTGAAAGAAGGAGATAAGTGCATGATTTCTGGCCCTTATGGTGAATTCTTTATTAAGCCTGGTGATGCAGAGATGCTATATATCGGAGGTGGAGCTGGAATGGCACCTATGCGTTCGCACATCTATGAGTTGTTCCGAACATTAGAAACAGGTCGTAAGGTTTCTTATTGGTATGGAGGTCGTTCTAGAGCGGAGCTCTTTTACATCCACTATTTCAGAGATATTGAAAAACGCTTTCCAAACTTCAAGTTCTTCATGGTTCTTTCTGATGCGAAGCCAGAGGATAATTGGGTAATGAAGAAAGACATCAATGACCCTGAAGGAGACGGATTCGTAGGATTCGTTCACAATCAGGTAATTGAGCAATATCTGAGCAAGCACGATTCTCCAGAAGACATTGAGTTCTACTTCTGCGGACCACCAATGATGAACCAAGCCATACTGAAAATGTGTGATGATTGGGGGGTGCCGCCAGAGAACGTAGCATTTGATGACTTCGGTGGTTAATCTCAAAAATTAAAAATTAGAAAGCCTTGGTAGTAACATATCAAGGCTTTTTTGCGTCTAGGTGTGATTGTGATTTTGTTTCAATAACTTTGGGTAATGATAAAGTGGATTTCGATCATCATTCTGTCTGTTTTAAGCATGACCATTTCGGTTGAAGCTCAGGAAAAGAGTCTAGTTAAAACTGAAGTAACCACTTCAATTTTTCAATCCGATTCACTTATTGGACTAGCAAAATCGCTATTAGGCGTTCCCTATTGTTACGGAGGCATTACACCCGCAGGATTTGATTGCAGCGGCTTCGTTAACTATGTATTTTCTAGTTTTGGATTCAGTATTCCACGTTCATCAGCTGATATGGCTGATTATGGAATAGAGATTCCATTGGACAGTTGTAGAACAGGCGACATCATACTTTTTGCGGGTTCTAATGCCTTAAAACGACCTGTTGGTCACGCTGGAATCGTCATCAGCAACATGGATGAACCGTTGAAATTCATCCATAGCGCCACCAGCAACAAGCGTGGAATAATCATTACCGCCTTCGATGCGTTCGATTATTACAAGACCCGATTTGTGAAGGTTATCCGGGTTTTTAATCCGTTGAATGACGGTTCTGACGAACCCTGAAAAATATATTTTCATTGTGGTGTTAAGAAATGTTAAAGAGATCAATTCTAGATATAATTTCGCGTTCGAATTTATACTCATAAACGAAAATGAAAAAATCAATTTTGCTTGTAGTTGCTGTTGTAGCTATTAGCTTGGTGGCTTGCACAAACGGAGCTACCGATGCGTCTTCTGAAGTTGACTCAACTACACTAGCGCCAGTTGAAACCATTGAAACGGAAGTCGTGGAAACGGCAGTCGTTGATACCACAGCAGTAGATACTGTTGTAGTAGCTCACTAAATCGGTTTAGACAAAACGAAGCCCTTCGATACATTGTATCGGAGGGCTTTCTGTTTTTTAACAAGTATGTTTACCTCATAACCATGAATAGATGTCGTTCGTACGACATGGCAATCAGCTAGTTAGATTTGACCAATAAATTCCATTTATGATGAAAAAGGTTACGCAATTAACCGTTGCATAACTCCTAGTGGTTATTACCATTTTTTCAGGATGTGAAAAATACGACCGAGTAATAGATTCAACCGAAACATCGGCTTACTCAGGAGATTTTCTAAGAAAGTATTTCGACCTTCAATGTCAGATTACCAAGGAAACGGAGGGGTTCTTTCCTCCACAGGCGGCACGCGCTTTTGCCTATGTGGCAATTGCTAGTTATGAGGCGGTAGTTCATGGAATTCCCAATGCCAAAAGTTTAGCTGGACAAATGGACGGACTTACTGCCAATGACCTCCCTTTGCCAGAGAATGAGAAAGCTTACAATTGGGCTATTGCTGCCAACGCGGCATCAGCCGAAATGATGCGTAAAATGTTTGACCTTAATCTTTCAGAACAGAATATGGTCAAAATTGACCAGATGGAGGAAGCCAATTACATTCAGATGTATGCTGATTACCCGTTACCAGTAGCAGAACGTTCGGTGGCTTTCGGCAAAGCAATTGCCGAAGCACTGTATCAGTATTCGCTTACCGATGGTGGGCATCAGTCGTATATGGACGCTTTTCAGCTACCGTTTGAGCCGCTCCTTGGAGAACATTGTTGGATTCCAACTGGTGCCACTCTCAATCCAATCAGTCCGTACTGGGGTCGGTGCAGGCCGTTTTTGGCGCAGAATGTAGCATTAACTCAACCACCGCCTCCACTTGCATTTTCTACAGACCCAAATGCAGATTTCTACGCAGCTGCAATGGAGGTTTTAACCCAAGTGAATAACAATACTGCTGAACAGGAAGAGATTGCTCGTTTTTGGGCAGATGATCCGTTTCAAACCTGTACCCCAGCTGGTCATACGTTCAATTTGCTTTCGCAGCTGTTGGAAGAAGATGATGCCACATTGGCAAAAACTGCAATGGGCTACGCTAAGTTAGGAATTGCTGAAAATGATGCATTCATCTCTTGTTGGA
>JBDNJH010000023.1:0-19096 GCA_041687875.1 Flavobacteriales bacterium
ACGGTTACATACAACCAAACAGGGAATGTGAATTTAGAGACTTTTCGGTGGCGTTCTATTTTACCCGTCAGTCCGAAGTAGAAAGAAACGAGCACTAGCGGAAGTACAATTGCCGCCAAGAATATGTGCGTGAGCAGAATAACCAGGTAAACAGGGCGAATCGGGCTGTCGGCAGGAAACTTGGTTTCCACACCAAACGAATGGAAAATGATGTACGAAACCAAGAACAGACTGGAGAGCACAAACGTGGTGATGTTCAATCTTTTATGCCATTGAATTTTCTTGTTCTTGATGCACCATAGCGAAGTGATAAGCAGCACAGAACAAGTTCCGTTGATGATGGCATTTAGCAGCGGAAGCGTTTTTGCCCACTCAGGAATGAAATCCTGTTTGGGAAGCGAATAAAGCACTGCTACCACTCCGAATACTACAACGGACAGCACCATTATAATTTGGAAAACTCGTTTGTCGGTCATTTGGAAGAAATTAGGGGTGCGAGACGAGTGACAAGTGGCGAAGAAAGAGAGTGTTGCGCATAAGCATTTAAACTAATGACCATTAACTGATAACCACTTAGAACTGATAGTGTTTCAATTAACAGTTTTATTATTCTTCTTTAATTCCAATTGATACTCGGCAATTAGCACTTTGATGTCATCTATAAGGTCGCGCATCTGATGGCCGTCTGTTCCATCATAAACGCCAATAATGTTGCCATTGTCATCCTCTCGTGAGCGGAGAACTCCTTCCTTATCTACCAAAACGAAATACTCGGTATGAAGAAAGCCTCCCGGTGCCGAACCATCTTCCATAGCGCTTGAGAGGTAATCGTAGGCCACGGCATACAACGAATCCTTTTCTCCTGTAAGAAAATGCCAGTTTTTAGAATCGATATTGCGATTGTCTGCATATTCCTTCAGTTTTTCGGGTGTATCACGGGTAGGGTCAACTGTATGTGAAAGAATCACGAAGTTGTCGTAATGGGCAAATCTGTCCTGTATCTTCATCAGGTTGGCGGTCATGATTGGACAGATGGAAGGACACGAAGTGAAAAAGAAATCTACGAGGTAGATCTTGCCTTCCACGTCTTTATTCGTGATGGTATTGCCATCCTGATCGGTGAACGAGAACTGAGGCGCTTTGCGGTTCTGCACCTCCCCGTTCACATCGGTATAGGTGATAAAAGGAAGGTGAGCAAAGTTCTGCTCACCTTTTCCATAAACGTAAATCAAATAAAATATGGTAGGAAGGAAAAGCAGTGCAAACAGGAGCAAATACTTTTTCGACCCTTGGTTGTTTTCCATCAGTAGCCGAAATAATTTTCGAGTCCCGGACGCACGCCTCCTACATATAATGCCTCCACCAAACAGATGAATATGAGATACCCAATCAATATAAAATAAGGAAGCAAGATGATCATTTTGAAACTTTTCTTCTCATCGCCCAAGTGCATGAATATCATAACGATATATCCTGCCTTAAAAAGGGTAAGGCCGATGAAAGATACCTTGAGGAAGGTGGCCATGGACTCATCTCGAGACCATATCATTCCCATTGCCACCTCCACAATAGTTACTGCTGACAACAACGCCAGCACTATCATGAATTTCTTACGCATTTTCTTGCCTTCCTCCTCCGTATGGTGGGTGTCTAGGCTGTATTCGTAAATGTCGTCTCTTGCGTCCATTGAACTGCGATTATAAAGCGATTAGTGTCTATTAGAGTAGGTAGAAAAAGGTAAAAACGAACACCCATACAAGATCCACGAAGTGCCAGTACAAACCAGACTTCTCTACCATTTCGTAGTGTCCTGTCTTTTCAAATTTGCCCTCAACCACCATCAGGAAAATGATGAAGTTGATGCACACACCTGAGAATACGTGGAATCCGTGGAAACCTGTAATGAAGAAGAAGAAATCTGCAAAAAGTGGAATTCCATATTCGTTGTGCCTTAAATTTGCACCATGTATATGAGTAGCCGTTGCTTTCATGGCAACTGCCTCATTTCCAATTACTTCCCTGAATCCACTTTCCTCTGTCAATTCACCATTACGGTTAACAGGAACTAGGAATGTTCCTTCCTCAATAACGTGGGTGTGTGGATCAATCTTGTGCCTCATTACGGTTACGCCATCTTCTAGCAGATATGCTCCGTGTTTGGTTCCGTGAATAAAGTGATACCACTCCCAAGCCTGAGAACCAACAAATATGGCTCCACCAATGATGGTCAGAATCATCCAAAACTGAACCGATTTCTTGTTCATTCTATGACCAGCTTCAACCGCAAGAACCATCGTTACCGATGACGCGATAAGCACGAATGTCATAAAAGCCACGTATGCCAATTCGATGTGACCATCGTAAAATGGAAAGTGGGTGAACACATCGCCCGCTGTTGGCCAAATGTCTTCGTACTTATGACGCATGAAACCATAAGCGGTAAGCAATCCTGAGAATGTGAAGGCATCTGAGATGAGGAAGAACCACATCATCATTTTACCATAACTCATTTTAAACGGTGAGGTTCCTCCACCCCACGGAGATGCGCTATGATCGCTATGCGTTGAAGCGGCTGTTTGACTAACGTGTCCTGACATTATTTAGACTGATTTAAAAGACCTGATTTAAAAGTCGGTGCAATTTTAACGAATTAATAGTAAAAACAAGAACAGATAAACCCATAGAATATCCAGAAAATGCCAATAGATTGAACCAAGTTCCAATGGCAACACATTTGTCTGTGTAATTCGTCCTGAAAAAGTATGCACAAGCAACACCAAAAGCCAAATTATGCCACCAGCGAGGTGAAGGATATGCAGTCCGGAAAGAATGTAGAGAAAAGATGCGCTTACGTTAAATGTTTCCTCTATTCTTTCATTTATTGGTTCTGACAACGAAATATCGCCTGGCTTGTAGAAGTTTCCTTGGTCGTACTGCACTGGCTCGCCTTTCATCATGATGGTGTAATCCACGCCATATTCGCCTTTCATGTTTCCTAAGGTTCCGAGAAAGAATTTCCCCTCAGATTGCAACTCAGACCATCCTAAGTATTGCGTTGCGGTAAAACCAAGTCCGAGGATGAATGTGGCAATGAGCCAAAGTTTGAGTCCGCCAACATTTCCAGCGGATATGCTTCGCTTCGCGAGGAAAATGGTTAAGCTGCTAATGACCAAAAGAACTGTGCTAATGGTAAACATTTGAGGCAGTTGATCTTGCACCCAAAAATGATCGGCTTGCAGAACGATGTAGGCACTTGTGAATGCCGCAAAGAACATGGCAATGCTTGCCGTTCCTAACCAGACCAACATCTTCTTGGCCTGGTCGCTACTAAATTTCATTTTCGATTCTTCTTCCATTACAGGAACGTGTCAATAAGGTAAGCGAGCTGAACAACTGGCAAATAAACGAAGGAGCCAAACATCAACTTCTTCGCGTCTTCAGACGACAACGAACGATAGAGTTTTGTTGCCTGTAAAGCGAAAATTATTCCTGCCACGATTGCTATTACTGCCGAAAAAATGCTAGTATAGCCGAAAAACACAGGCAATAAACTGACGGGAATCAGTCCGATGGCATAAACAAGTATTTGGAAGGCACTGGCACGGTCTCTACCACCTTCTGATGGCAGCATTTTAAAACCTGCTTTCAGGTAATCGTCATTCACGCGCCAAGCAATGGCCCAAAAATGTGGAAACTGCCAGATGAATTGAACGGAAAACATGAGCCAAGCAAGCAAGGTAATCTGACCGAAACCTTCCGTGGCAGCCACGCAACCTAGCATGACTGGAATAGAACCGGGGAAGGCACCAACGAATACTGCGAATGGTGTCTTTCGTTTCATTGGTGTATAAACGGCTGCGTATAGAACCAAGGCAAGGAGACCAAGAATTCCGCATAGCGGATTGATGAAATAACCGAGAATTCCGATTCCGAGAATGCCGAAACTTGAAGCAAGAATCAAAGCTTCAGTTACCGTCATTTTAGAAGTTGGCAATGGACGATTTTTGGTTCTGTCCATCAAGGCATCGAGGTCGCGCTCAATAATCTCGTTGAAACCATTTGATGCACCTGTGAGAAGTGTTCCGCCAATGATAAGGGCGGCCATGATGGAAAGGCTGAATTCGGAAGCGGCCACTCCGTAGCAAATCACTGACGAAAGGACAACCAAAGAGGCTAACCGAAGTTTCAGAAACTCTGAGTAGTCTTTCGCTTTTCCCATGAATGTGACGCCCGTTGGGGCTGATGTCAATTCTTCCGTGGTCAATTTATACTAACGTTAGCCTTACAGCTTTGCTTTTACTTCTACGATTTCGTAACCTTCAATGATGTCGCCTACTTTGATGTCGTTAAACTTGTCGATGTTCAAGCCGCACTCAAATCCTTTGCTTACGTCCTTCACGTCATCCTTGAATCGTTTGAGGGACGCAAGTTCGCCAGTATAGACCACAATTCCATCTCGAATCACACGAACTTTTGTGTTCCTGCTGACTTTTCCGTCTAAAACCATACAACCTGCAATGGTTCCAACACGGGTAATCTTGAATGTTTCGCGGACTTCGATGTTTCCAACGATTTTTTCTTCGAATTCTGGGGCCAACATACCTTCCATCGCAGATTTGATTTCTTCAATGGCATCGTAAATAATGCTGTAGAGTTTAATCTGAATCTGCTCCTGCTCTGCCACTTTACGGGCATTGACCGATGGTCGAACTTGGAAACCAACCACAATTGCATTAGAAGCCGATGCAAGCAGAACATCCGACTCAGAAATCTGACCAACACCTTTCATAATGATGTTGATGGCGATTTTCTCGGTAGAAAGTTTGAGTAACGAATCGGAAAGTGCTTCGATAGATCCATCCACATCGCCTTTAACAATAAGGTTCAGTTCTTGGAAATCTCCAATTGCAATTCGTCTTCCAATCTCGTCCAACGTAATGTGTTTCTGAGTTCTAAGACCCTGCTCACGCTGCAATTGCAATCTTCTGGTAGCTACAGCACGGGCTTCCTTATCATCATCCATCACATTAAATGTGTCTCCTGATGATGGTGCACCGTCTAATCCAAGAACCTGAGCTGGCATGGATGGCCCAGCTTGCGTCATGGTTTGACCACGTTCGTTATAAAGTGCTTTTACTCTGCCGCTGTGACCTCCAGCAAGGATGATATCGCCAACACGCAATGTTCCGCCTTGAATCAACATGGTTGAAACGTACCCACGCCCCTTATCCAACTGGCTTTCAATGATGGTTCCAACAGCTCTTTTAGCAGGGTCAGCTTTCAGTTCAAGAAGTTCTGCTTCAAGCAGTACCTTTTCTAAAAGCTTATCAACATTTAGACCCGACTTGGCAGAAATTTCTTGGCACTGGTATTTTCCACCCCAATCCTCCACAAGGATATTCATGGTGGCTAGTTGCTCCTTGATTTTCTCCGGATTGGCTCCGTCTTTATCCATCTTGTTGATGGCAAATATCATTGGAACACCCGCAGCTTGTGCGTGGTTGATGGCCTCCTTGGTCTGTGGCATTACCGCGTCATCCGCAGCAACCACAATTATAACAACATCTGTTACCTGCGCACCACGAGCACGCATGGCGGTAAATGCCTCGTGACCCGGAGTATCGAGGAATGCAATGCGCTTTCCGTCTCCAAACTCCACACCGTAAGCACCAATATGCTGGGTGATTCCACCTGCCTCACCTGAAATTACGTTCGCATCTCGGATGTAATCGAGCAACGATGTTTTACCGTGGTCAACGTGACCCATGATGGTGACAATCGGTGGTCTTTCCACCATTCTTTCAGGATCATCTTCATCCTCCAAGATTGAATCTTGAACATCGGCACTAACGAACTGAACCTCATGTCCAAATTCCTCAGCAACGATGGAAAGCGTTTCAGCATCTAAACGTTGGTTGATGGAAACAAACAGTCCCAAACTCATACAAGCTCCAATAATCTCGTTCACCTGAACATCCATCATCTTAGCCAACTCATTCGCAGTTACGAACTCTGTTACTTTAATGGTCTTCTTTTCAAGCTCCGACTGTTGCTCTTCGTGCTCTGTTCTTTCTTGATACGCCTGACGTTTTTCCCTTCTGTATTTTGATCCTTTTGATTTGGAACTTCCACCGCTTAAACGAGCAAGTGTTTCCTTAATCTGTTTTTGAATCTCTTCATCTGTAAGCTCTGGCTTCTTCTCACGCGGCCCACGTCCTGGTGCGCCTACAGTTCTTGGTGCGCCTACAGTTCTTGGTGCTGCGCTTCCGGGGGCTCCTCCGCCACCAGGTGCTTCTCCTTCGGCAGGTCTTCTTACGCGCTTACGTTTTCGTTTCTTATCGGCAGAATCGTTAGATGTGGCAACAGGCTTTTTCTCCCGTGGTTTCTCAACTGGAAGTTCCATTTTTCCGAGAACCTTGGCCCCAGCAAGCTTCGTTACATTAACTTTAATTACCTCGTCTTCTACCTTGTCGGCCTCGGCCTTCTTGGTTGCGGCTGCTTCTTGTTTGGTTGCTTCCTCAGCATCTACTTTTTTCTTGACTGCCTCTTCTGCGGCAGCTTCTGCGGCAACTTTATCTTTTGCTGCCTTTGCTGCCTTTTCTTCCTCTATCTTCTTTTTACGCGCGGCAGGTGTCAGGTCGTCCAAATTCATAGTGCCCATCACCTTGGGGCCTTCCACTTTGGTTGCTTCAGCCTTAATAACGGCCTCAGCCTTCAAAACAGCCTCTGCTTTAATGACGGCCTCTTTCTTCTCCTTTCTCTCCTCTCTTGCCTTTTCCTTTACTTCCTCCTGCTCTTCGGTGGCGGCAATCCGCTCGTCTTTGCGTTGCTGAAGGATTTCGGATTTGGCCTCTGCCTCCATTTTGAGCTTACGGTCTGCCGCAAACTCACCAAGCAGAATGCTGTACATCTCCTGATCCAACTTGGAGTTTGGGTTAACTTCTGCGTAGCCTTTCTCCTTAAGGAAATCGACAATAGTTCCCTTACCAACGTTGAGATCCGTTGCCACGGCCCCTAATCTTCTCAGTATTCCTTCTGCCATTTATGCTTGTTACTTATATATTCAATTCATGACTGATGAAATTATCAGTCAGCAAACTCATCCTTTAGGATGTTAATAATCTCAACAACCGTTTCTTCTTCAAGATCGGTTCGTTTAACGAGTTCATCTTTACCCAACTCCAATACGCTTTTAGCCGTATCGCAGCCTATCGCTTTCAACTCATCAAGAATCCAGCTTTCGATTTCATCTGCGAATTCTTCCAAATCAACATCTTCCACGTCCACATCAGAATCGCGGTACACATCAATCTCATACCCAGTCAACTGACCGGCCAAACGGATATTGAAACCACCTTTTCCAATAGCGAGAGAAACTTGATCTGCCTTCAAAAACACATCTGCTCTTGAAGTGGCATCGTTCAGCTCAATTCGAGTAATCTTAGCTGGGCTCAATGCACGCTGAATAAACAGTTGCGAGTTGTTTGTAAAATTAATTACGTCAATGTTTTCGTTTCTCAACTCTCGAACAATTCCATGAATTCGTGACCCTTTCATTCCTACACAGGCTCCAACTGGATCAATACGATCATCATACGATTCTACCGCCACTTTGGCTCTTTCGCCCGGAACGCGTACGATTTTCTTAATAGTGATAAGACCATCAAAAACCTCGGGTACTTCATTCTCAAACAAACGCTCCAAGAATCGACCATCTGTTCTTGACATGATAACAACTGGGTTGTTGTTTCTCATCTCTACTTCCTTGATGATTGCTCTTACAGAATCTCCCTTTTTGAAGTAATCGCTCGGAATCTGCTCTGTTTTTGGAAGAATAAGCTCATTTCCTTCATCATCCAAAATCAGAATTTCGCGTTTCCATATCTGATAAACCTCACCAGTAATCAATTCACCTTCACGATCCTTGTATTTTCTGAATACGTTGTCCTTCTCAAGATCCATGATACGCGAAGCTAGGTTTTGGCGGATGGCCAAAACTGCTCTCCGACCAAAATCTTCCAACTTAACCTGCTCAGAAACTTCCTCACCAATCTCGAAATCGGCCTCAATCTTCAACGCCTCAGACAGAGGAATCTCCAATACATCATCTTCCAACTCATCATCGGCCACAATGGTGCGGTTTCTCCAAAGTTCGAGGTCGCCTTTATCCACATTGATAATGACATCAATGTTCTCATCGGTTCCGTATTGTTTAATGAGCAACGAGCGGAAGGTGTCTTCCAAAATGCTCATCATGGTTACTCTGTCAATGTTTTTGAATTCTTTGAACTCCAAAAACGACTCTACAAGATTTAAGCTGTTCATCTCTAGTTATTTGAACGATATTACTGTCTTTGCTTCTTTTATTTCACTTAATGGAATCGTTAGCGCTTCCACTTCTTCTTTTTTCTTTTTCTGCTCTGGTTGCACCGTAATGGTTTCACCAGCAAACTCAGTCAATTGTCCTTTGATACTAACACCATCGGCCATCGTCACTTTTATCTCTCGCCCCACGTTCTTCTTGTATTGAAGCGGATGTTGAAACGGTTCTGTCAACCCTGGAGATGACACCTCCAACTCATAATCCTCTACCTCTCTATCTAAACTGCCTTCTATATGTCGGCTCACGCTCACACAGTCTTTCACATCCAATCCTTCCAGCGCATCTATAAACACTCTAATTCGATTTGTAGGCACAACTCTTACCGAAACAATGAAAATCTCCGTTCCCTCAATCTTCTCTTCAACAAGTGCCTGAACTACTGCTTCTGTTATCATCATTAAAAAAGGGCCTATCGGGCCCCTTCTGTCAACTAATCCTCAAATCGGGTGCAAATATAGGAGGATTAGTTTCAAATTGCAAACCACTGAGCAGATATAAAAGTGGGGCATTGAAGAGGGAATAACGCAGCATCAAAAGCATCTATCATTGAAAACTGCCGTCTGAAACACAAAGTCGGTAGTGTCAAGTTGTTAAATTTGCGCGCTTTCAATAAAATCAAAATATGCTTAAACCACTATTTTACTGCATTACTCTTATTGGATTAATCGCCATAAGCTCAATAGCAACCGCTCAAAACAAAAGCGACATTGACAATCGTCTGTATTCTAAATTCTCGAAGAAAGAAGTAAAAGCCCTCAGCGCAAATGAGGTGAATTACTGGACTTTCTACCTCGAAAACAGTTTCGAAATTGTAGACATTCCGAAAGAAAAGCCAGATGCTGTTCCTGCCGTTATTAGCCTCAGCAGCTTAGATAAAAAAGACATTAACGTGTTTAAATTGGGACTTAAGTCGCACGAATTTGCACGAGATTACGTACGTATTGAAGGCACGAATAAGATGATTGTTATTCTGCCTCTTTCTGAAATTGACTCGAATTTTAAAGCTCAATAAGCAATAATGAAAAGAATTGCCCTATTTATATGTCTGCTTGCAGGCACCAGTGCCTTCTCGCAGCAAACCATTTCTATTACAGATGCCGGTCCGGTAACACTCGATTGTGGGTCTGGTCCTCTTTTCGATCATACTTTTCAGGATGACAACTCAGCAGGAGCCTATACTCCAAATTCAACTTTTCAGATTACAATTTGCCCAGATGGATTAGCCGGAAGCAAGGTTTCTTTGAGAAACTTTACAGATGTGGGCGACACATGGGACATAGATGGTTCTGATACACTTTTCGTGTATGATGGAGCAAACACTTCTGCCCCGCTACTCGGAGCATACAACAGTGATACTGATACATTTGGAATCGGACCTCAAGCTTCGTTTGATAACCCATCAGGATGTTTGACCTTCGTGTTCATTTCAAATGGCTCTATTGAAGGAGATGGCTTTGCGGGCATAATTACTTGCGGATATCCTTGTCAGCCATTTACACCTTTCGTGGTTACCAATCCTATTCAGGTTCCTGCCGATACAGGTTGGATTGACATCTGTTTGGGAGATACAGTTTGGTTAAGCGGTAATGCTATTTATCCTCATTCTGGGCTTCAAGGAGGCATCGGTTACGACCAGCAAAACAGCTCAAGTACATTCGATTGGGAATTTGCCGATGGAACGATTTACGAAGACGAAGCAAGCGTATACTTCGTGCCACAGGTAAGAGCAGGTTATTTTGTGGAGATGCGCGTTACCGATACACTCGGTTGTGTTGCGGCTACATCTACTAAGATTCGAGTTTCTACCATTCCAAATTTTTCTGAAACGGTCATTCTTGCAGAAGACACAATTTGCCTTGGGCAAACCACACTACTGCTAGGTGGCGTTTCAAATACTGATACAGCAGGGGTCAATCCAACCCAAGGTGCTTTCATCAATGGTGGAATTTTTGCTGGACTTACCTACTTGCCAGATGGATCCGGAGTGAACTACGAAACTGATATTGAGATTTCGCATTTCGATACGGGGCAGGTGGTACAGAATGCCTCCGACATCATAGACATTTGCATTACCCTAGAGCATAGCTATTTAGGTGACCTTGAAATGATGCTTACTTGTCCGGATGGCTCAAACATCATCTTATTCAATAGTTTCACAGGTACAGGTATTGGACCTCAATTTGCCGGTGGATTTGGTGGTGGCGGAACGTATCTCGGCCAAGCTTTGGACAATGGTAATGGTACACCTGGAATTGGTTGGGAATATTGTTTTGCAGATAATGCTGCGTGGGGAACCATGGGTCAAGAATTTGGGTTGGGAAATACAACCCCAACTGGAGGTCTTACTCCTGGAAATGCCATGTCCGAAGGAACATATTTACCTGAAGAGTCTTTTGATAATCTGATTGGTTGCCCAATAAATGGCACGTGGACCATTACTGTTAGAGATAATATTGGTATTGATGACGGATACATTTTCGAATGGGGAGTGCTATTCAATCCGGATATCGACCCGAATGCCGAATTCTATCTTCCAACCATCACAGATGGCTGGTGGAGTTCAGACCCAACTATTATCAGTAACCAAGGCGATACACTTATTGAAGTGTTACCTCCTAATCCAGGCAACTATTTCTACACTTTTAATGTGATAGACGACTTTGGCTGTCCGTACGATACAACAATTCAGTTGCACACGGTTCCAACGCTTACCTCCTTCTCTGATGATGATGTGTGCGCTACACAATACGAACTTTCTGCCGCTGATTATGAAATTCTTGGACAATGGACGTACACAGGACCACTTGGCGGAACGGCAACCTTCTCGCCTAATCAATTAGCATACGACCCAAATGTTACAGTAAACGTATATGGCAACTACGAATTCATTTTTACCAGCGATTATTGCGGACAGAGCGATACGGTAATTGTAGATTTCAACCCAACACCATCACCTGTTGTGTTGTTAGACCAGACAATCTGCCCGGGAACTGATTTGACCTTCGATGCTGGAAATGAGGACATCGGTGCAATTTATACTTGGTCGCCAGGCGGTGCAACAGGTCAAACAATCAGCTTAGATTCTGTACTTGCTTCAGGTGGTATTCAGGTTACTGTAACCAACGATTGCGGAACTGCCAATGGCGCTGCAACCATTACAGTTCACTCATTGACCGTTATAGGACCATTAGAGGTTTGTCTTGCGGATGAAGCTGACATTGTCGCCACGTACACCACTTCTGGTGGACACTGGACGTACACTGGACCAACGGGCGCAACCGCAACTTTCACTTCCGATACGCTTGATGCAACGCCATTAGTTTCTGTTGATATGCAAGGAGCTTATCAGTTTGTATTCACGGACGATGTATGCGCGATTGAAAAAACATGGGAGGTCTACTTTGCACCCGCTCCAACTGTAGAAATAACCTTGGACACGAATAGAATCTGTGTAGAAGACGACATCCTCCTTTCGTATACCACCAACACGGATTTTTATGATGATTTGCAATGGAATCCGTTCGGAATCACTTCAGACACATTGCTCATTGCTGGCACAGACTCACTGGCATTCAGTACTTTAGATACACTTTTCTATGTAAGTGCAACCATTAGTAATTTTTGCGGAACAAGCACAGATGAGGTGGTTTACCAAGTGATTGATTGTACGCTTGATGTGCCAAACGTGTTCAACCCAGAATCAAACATTGCTGCAAACCAATATTTCAATATTGTGGCATTAGACTTACATGCTGGAAACAACGTCAAGATATTTGACCGATGGGGTCGCAAGTGCTACGATGTGGATGATTATCATCTAAATCCGTGGAGGGGTGATGGCGCCAACGATGGTGTTTACTATTGGGTTCTTGTACGTGAGGGTTACGAAGCCGAGACCGGTTACGTACATTTGGTGCACGGTTCAAACTAAGACCAGCCTACAAAAAACTGTATGAAAGTCATAGACCATTTAAAGGGTGCCAAGGGTACTATTTTTTCTATTGAGATTCTCCCTCCACTAAAAGGAAAAAGCATTGATTCTTTGTTCTTCGGAATTGAGCCTTTGCTGGAATTCAAGCCGTCTTTTGTGGATGTTACATATCACCGCGAGGAATACATCTACAAGAAACGACCAGGTGGATTTTTGGAAAAAATAAGCATTAAGAAACGTCCTGGAACTGTAGGCATCTGTGCTGCCATCATGAATAAATATGGGATTGATGCCGTGCCACACATCATCTGCGGAGGATTCTCCAAAGAGGAAACCGAAAATGCCCTCATCGATCTAAACTTTTTGGGAATTGATAATGTGCTCGTGCTACAAGGCGATTCCATCAAGACTGAACCAAATTTTGTTCCCAATCCTGAAGGGCATGCTTACGCAAATGAGCTGGTAGAACAGGTTGTAAACCTAAACAAAGGGGTTTATTTGGATGAGGATTTAACCAACGTGAAAGAGACCAATTTTTGCATCGGAGTGGCAGGCTATCCAGAAAAGCACATTAAGGCACCTAACCGCAAAACAGACCTTCGGTTTTTGAAGAAGAAAGTGGAGGCCGGAGCGGACTACATCGTCACACAAATGTTCTTCGACAATAAGGCCTTCTTCCGTTTTGTGGATGAATGTCGCGCTGCTGGGATTACTGTTCCCATTATACCGGGGCTAAAACCAATGACCACTAAAGGCCAAGCAAGTGTACTGCCTAGTCTTTTCCACATTGATGTGCCAGTTGATTTGTATGATGCTATTGAAAAATGTAAGGACAATGACGCAGCTGCGGATGTAGGCGTTGAATGGTGCGTTGAGCAGAGTAAGGAATTGGTTGCGGCCGGTGTGCCATGTCTGCATTATTACACCATGGGGACTTCGGGTTCTACTAAGGCTGTTGCAGAAAAGATTTTCTAGCCCCTTCAATTGGTTCAAAGAGGGAAAAGAATGTTGCAAATTTGGCTATTGCTATCGCGAGTGTCTTCGCTCGTGATTTAGTTGCAACGAGCGTCCTCTCTCGTGGTTTGGTTGTAGCAATCTACAATTTCAGAGTCGTCAACTTTCCAAAAGTTGCCGACACTATGACGACTTTCTATGCTTTGGCCATCATCCGCGCAACGTACTTGCCAATGATGTCAAATTCCAAGTTCACCGTATCGCCAAGTTTCAGGTCTTTAAAGCTGGTATGTCCTAGCGTATAAGGAATAATTGCAACCGAAAACCCTGAATCAGACGTATCAAATACGGTAAGACTCACTCCATTAATAGTGATGGAACCTTTATTAACCGTAAAGTTTTCTCCAATTTCGTGCTTAATATCGAAGACGTTACTTCCTCCTCTTTCCTCCACGGAGACAACCTTGCCAAGTTGATCAACATGTCCTTGCACAATGTGACCATCAAATCGACCATTGGCAGGCATACATCGTTCCAAATTCACTTCGTCTCCAATCTTGAGTTCTCCTAGGTTAGTGCGTTGGAGTGTTTCGTCAATGGCAGTTACCACGTATTGATTATTTCCGACCAACCCAACCACCGTGAGGCAAACGCCATTGTGCGCCAAACTCTGATCTATTTTAAGTTCATCGGTAATCAGACTTTCAAACGTAAAGTGAATGTTTGAACTGTCTTTCTCAAGCTTTTTCAGCTTGCCAAGTGTTTCAATAATTCCTGTAAACATGGCTAATTCGGTCCCTGTCCTGAGTTTCTGAGTAGTTGCACATAACCGTGCAAATCGCGAGGCACAACTCCTGCCAAGCGGATTTCATTCACCGTGCAGATGTAATAATACACCCCATCGCTACAATTCAATTTCGTGCTTTGATTTGTTCCATCCCAAAGAACATCGGGATTAGTAGTCTCGAAGATTTTCAATCCCCAGCGGTTGAATATTTTCATGTCGATGCTCTCCACAAATCCATATGGGAATGGGCGGAATACATCATTGTACGAGTCGCCTCCGGGCGTGAACACGTTGGGCAAAGTATAATTTGAGCAATTATCTACACAAACCGTATCTGAAATGGTCACATTCTGGAAGGAATCCACGGCAGCAATTGCGTAGCACCCAGCCATTGTATTCTCTAACGGTCCATGCTCGAATGCAGCCCAAGGTGCTACATGCGTGGAAATCACCTGTAGTTGACCACCGTAAGTCGGTGTATAAAGCACTCGGAATTCAACGATATCGTCCGGACATTCAGGTGATTGATTCCAAGTGAGGCTATTAATCAACTCCTCACAGTCAGATTCAATAGATATATCCTGTTCGCAAGGCGGAATGGAATCAATCGGAGTTGTGCAACTTTCCTGCGACCAGTTGATGATTGGATGAACCACGCCATCGATAGAATAATGCCCGATGCTTTTCACGAGGTAACATCGCTCAACGCCATTGGCCAATCCTGTATCGACATATGTGTGCTCAATCGTCTCTCCAATAAAGACGAATGCCGATAAATCGGGCAGTTGCCTGAATACTTGGAATGTATCGTTAATCCACGGAACGGTTTCATCCCAAAGGAGTTGAATCTGATTATCTGTTCCAGTGGCAACAAGAAAAATGGAAGATGCTGGATTTGATTCACCCACGGAAAACTCATTTCCCGGTTCGTTATTGAACAACTCAATCTTGTAATTGAATTCCAATTCTTTGGTATTCATCAACGTATCAACAAATATGGTGTCGTTAAGGTCGAAGTAGGTTTCTATCAATTGGAAGTTAGATGCATCTGTGACATCCGAACGGAGAACGCGATATTCATACGGCCCTGGAATCTGAACCACGTCCAACTCCGTAGGCTTGCTCCACGCCACGTACATGGAACCATCAACGACATCCGTATTACGAACACTCACATTGGTGAGAATTGGCAAATCTCGCTTCAGTTCCGCACAGAATTCTTCAGATGCGTAGCTAATAGCACCATCAGGAAAACAGGCCACCACCATGTAACAATACTGCAATCCCAAAGTCAATCCTGCACCACCATTATTATCTAAATAGGCGGTGGAGGCAAGCCCGGTCGTAGTTGCAATAAATTGATAACCTGTATACGCAGGAACACCAACCTCGCAAGTATCTGGCACAAATCCATACTCTTCCACCCTTCGGTAAATCTTGTAGCCGATGACCTCCGCACAAGGGCTTTGATCCCAGTTTAACTGAATGGAATTTCCCTGCGAACCTGCATTCGGATTCTGCGGTGCTGGGCCAACCACTGTGATGAAAGTGGTGTGGTAATCCACCAATTCAATATCGTTTCCGGGCGGATCGTCTTCTGCCCTAAAAGTCATGCTATAAGGTTGTAATTGAACGTGATTGCATTGCGGAATCCACCGAAATGTGCTTATAGCGGTATCCTGTGCAGAAATAGGCTGATTAAACGTGGCAGGACTAACAGCCTGCTCCAACGGACCGCCAGTTCCCGTAAGTGTTACAGGATCGCCATCGGGATCCCACGCACGGACAAGAAACTGCACCGTATCGCCAGCAGCTACACAGATTTCATCAATTGCCCTGACTATAGGCGGATTGTTGCTACACGGAAGCACTGTTACCTGCATATCGCGAATGGTATAGCCAATCTCCACATAGCTTCCGTCCTCACGCCTTCTCCACTCAATAATTTTGATGGCAAAGTTGAACTCCCCCTGTTCCTGTGGCGAATCCCAAGTTAGGGTTCCGGTGACGGCATCAATGGTGGCCCCTGGCGGAATCGTATATCCAGCAATCGGAATCCCGCCTTCGCCTAAACAGGTGGTCAGTTCGTAGCTGAGACTGTCTCCATCGGGGTCAAATGCTCCTGGATTGTGCTCATAAATACGCTGAAAACAGGCATTGTCAATAGGAGGATTTAGCAGAATAGGCGTGCTGCTGGAGCCGCTGAATGGGCCAAAATCAATATGTGTTTCAATATAAAAAGGCACATTGATTGAATTGGGAATATTGAGGATGCCACCATTACGGTTCGGGTCTTCCATCGAAATATCGTAGCCTTCGAACGAAAATGCGTTGTAAGTATGTTCAGAGATATAAACATTCTTTTTAACTCCTGGAAGGATGACAACCCCACTTCCTCCTCCATTTGACCGAAGAACAGTATCCACATTACCATCTCCCCAGCGTACTTCCAGCGCTGGTCTGTCTGCTGGGCTATCTGGAACAGTATACGTGGTAACGATTGCTCGCACGGTCAATCCGCCCAAAAACTCGATACGAATTTCTCCAGCACGGTTGTGCGTAGCCTTCGCCCCAAAAGAGGCAAGCAGAATAAGCACAAGTGGAAGGAGTTTCTTCATTCTAAAAAGATAACCTATGAATGTAAGGTTTATTATTTGGCTGATACGAATTACGAATGAAAAACGAATATGGCGAATTCCCTGCTCTCTTATTTGATTCAACATTCGTCATATTCGTACACGATTGGTAATTCGTACCAGCACTTTAATCAATAATCAATCAATTGTTGCTCCATGTCGACTGGGAGTTCACGGTATTCGTATTGCTGCGTTCGCAATTGCGGTTCAAAACCAGCTTCGCGAATGGCTTCCTGAATGGCATCAGCAGTAAAACGGTGTGGTGCACCAGCAGCAGAAACCACATTTTCTTCAATCATGATGGAACCAAAATCATTGGCACCAGCATGAAGACACATTTGCGCGGTCTGCTTGCCAACCGTCAACCACGATGCTTGAATATTATCGATGTTCGGAAGCATGATGCGCGAAATGGCAATCATCCGAACATATTCGTCAGCCGTGCAGCTATTTCTGACTCCTTTCACCCTTCTCAAAAGCGTTCCATCATCCTGAAACGGCCATGGAATAAATGCAATGAATCCTTTGGCGTGAGCCGGCTTCTTTGCCTGAACTTCGCGAAGCCAGACCAAATGCTCAAAACGCTCTTCCAATGTTTCAATATGTCCGAACATCATGGTTGCAGAACCCGTAATGTCTAATTGATGTGATGCCGCAGCCACTTCCAACCATTCTTTTCCTGTACACTTTCCTTTGGAGATGAGCCTGCGAACACGGTCATTTAGAATTTCTGCTCCAGCACCCGGAAGACTGTCCATGCCAGCAGCTTTGAGCTCGGTTAGAACTGCAGTGTGCGACATTCCTTCCAACTTGCTGATGTGCGCAATCTCGGGCGGGCCGAGCGCATGCAATTTCAAATTCGGATAGAGCGATTTGAGTTCACGGAAAAGGTCTGCGTAAAATTTCAGCCCCAGTTCTGGATGATGTCCCCCTTGTAAAAGCAGTTGTTCGCCTCCGTATCGGAACGTCTCCTCAATCTTGCGTTTGTAGGTTGATATGTCTGTGATGTAGCTCTCTGCATGACCCGGAATGCGGTAGAAGTTGCAGAATTTGCAATTGGCAATACACACATTGGTCGTGTTCATATTGCGGTCAATAATCCACGTGACCTTGCCATCGCTTCGCTTGGTCTTTCGCAGCTCATTTCCAACGAACATGAGGTCGGTGAGACCCGCATTTTCAAACAGAAACTGTCCTTCTTCTGCTGAGAGAAACTCAGCCTTCAATGCCTTCTTCAGTAGTTTGCTGCAATCCATTCTTTAGATGTTAAACACCGCTTTTCCCGTTGTGTTCGCACAGAACAGTCCGACAGAACCTGTGTTAAAGTTGGTACTTTTGCGGCAACAAATTTACGAATTGGAAAGGGCTTTCCTTTTACGTTCAAAATGGGTAGCAAACGGACAGCGAAATGAGTAGAGAAGCGGATAAAATTAAGGTTGGAATTTCATGTGGCGATTTGAACGGAATCGGATTAGAAGTGGCAATAAAAACCTTTTTGGACAGCCGTGTTTTTGAGCTTTGCACCCCAATTCTTTATGCTTCGAAGAAAGTTTCTGCGGCTTACCGCAAGGAGTTAGACATTAAAGATTTCAGTTTTGAGGAAATCGACTCGATTGAAAAGGCCAATCCGAAGCGTGCCAATGTTATTAATGTTTGGAATGAGGACGTGGCATTGAACCTCGGAACTCCAACAAAAGCGAGTGGTGAATACGCGCTCAAATCGTTGCAGGCGGCTACGGCCGATTTGAAAGCAGGCAAGATTGATGTGCTGCTGACGGCACCAATCGATAAACACAATATTCAGTCTGAGGAATTCAAATTTCCTGGTCACACTGAATATTTGGCCGATGCTTTCGGAGTTGAAGAATACACCATGTTGATGGTAAGTGAGAATCTGAAGGTGACCTTCATGACGGGACATTTGCCGTTATCTGAAGTAGGCAAGCATCTTTCGTTTGAAAGCATTATTAAGAAAATCCGCTTTTTGGAGAAATCGCTTCCACAGGATTTTGGAATTAGACAGCCTAAGATTGCGGTATTGGGATTGAACCCACACAACGGTGATGGTGGCGTAATTGGAACGGAGGAAATGGAACTCATTGCACCGGCTATTAAAAAGGCGAAGGAAGATGGCATTCTGGTCTTTGGGCCGTTTGCCGCTGATGGGTTTTTCGGTTCAGCAGCTTACCGTCAATTTGATGTAGTACTGGCAATGTATCACGATCAAGGATTGATTCCTTTTAAGACATTGAACTTTGACCAAGGGGTGAACTACACGGCAGGATTACCTAAAGTTCGCGTTTCTCCAGACCACGGAACTGGGTTTGGCTTTGCGGGAAAAGGCGTTGCGAGTGAGCAATCTTTCCGAGATGCCCTTTTCTTGGGAATTGACCTTTTTAGAGAAC
>JBDNJH010000171.1:0-3327 GCA_041687875.1 Flavobacteriales bacterium
ACTGCAGTTTTTGCGCTCGATGGTGGACTAATTACAGGAGAAACCACACTATTTCTGAATCACATGCTGGCCCTTGTGATTGTTTGCACGTTCACTTTCTTTGGGTCTTACCTTATGTATTACATCACAAACGCCATTATTCCACTTCGTGTGAGTGAAGAGGCGGAGGAAATTGGGCTAGACCTTACGCAACATGGTGAGAAATATATTTTAGCGAGGTTGGACTGAGCCCGATAGGAATTCCGATAATTCCAATACAAATTCGGCAGATTACAACGGGAATATTCAATATTCGGATAGGAATTCTTGAGATACCGAAGGAAATGTCAGACATTTCTGTTGAAATCTCTCAACTTACAGTATAAAAACTCAATCCTCCACACCATACACCAAACGCATGGTGATGCTGGCGGTCTTGTTCTTATCCTGGGTATTGAAAGCACCTCCCCAACTGTAATCCTCGTTGGAGTTCTGACCTGTTATCTGAAAAACGCCCATTGTTGCGGTCTGAAGATTCCCAAGTTCACCTCCCGAATTGGCTGCAATTGTCTCTGAGCGCAATCGGGCATCCTCCGAAGCTTTGCGAATCATCTCAATTTTCAAATCGGCCATTTTGGTGTAATAGTAGCGCGGAGCTTCCGAATAGAACTGAACGCCTTTGTTCATTAATTCGGTAATGGAGCGCGAAAGTTCTTCCACTTTCAACACATCGTGCGATTCAATCTCTACACTTTGGCTCAATTGAAATGCCTCAAATTCCTGCCCAATGTAATCGCCATTCTGGTATTTAGGCTGCGATTTTTCGGAAGTATTAACGGCCTTGAAAACAAGTTCTTCTGGTTTGATTCCTTTAGACAACAGATATTCACTGATTACCATTTTGTCTTTTTCCAAAGCAGAATAGGCCTCTTGCAGGTTTCTGCTCTCACGCACAAATCGGCCTTCCCAAACAATTAGGTCAGAGACAAAATCTTCCGACCCAAGACCTGTTACACTGATGGTTCCTTGGGTTTCGGCACGCTTTACATAGGCGTTTCCGAGAAAGTAGGCTGCCAAAATGATGGCAAGCGAGAAGAGAATGGCGTTGGTCGTTTTCATGCCTCAAAGAAAGTGAGATTCGACCAATATTTTTCAGTTAACCGATTTTAGGGATTAACCCCAGCATACGGAATACCCGTTAGCTTATGCATGTCCCAATTGTAAGTGCTGAGGTCTTCATTGCTGAATTGATTGAAATCTGAATGGCCGCACGCACGAGCAATTACCTGCATCAATTCGGTGGTAGCTCCAAAGAAATTACTCAATTGCTTTGCTGAACTTTGAATAACCAATCGTTGACGTAAGTTCTCTTTTTGCGTTGCAATTCCTACCGGACAGTTGTTGGTGTGGCAAGCGCGCATTCCCAAGCAACCAATGGCCTGTAAAGCAGAATTGGAAACGGCAACAGCATCTGCGCCCATCATCATCGCCTTGGCAAAATCTTCTGCAACACGCAATCCGCCTGTAATTACCAATGTGATGTCTTTGGCGCCAACCGCATCCAAATGCTTTCTGGCTCTCGCCAAAGCTGGAATGGTTGGAACGTTGATGTTGTCTCTCAAAATAGTTGGTGCCGCACCAGTTCCGCCACCACGTCCATCAAGAATGATGTAATCAACTCCAACGGCTAACGCAAAGTCAATATCTGCTTCAATTCTTGCTGCGCTGAGTTTAAATCCTACAGGAATTCCTCCTGTTTTCTCACGAACTTCTTCCGCTACTTTCTTGAAATCATCAACTGTTTTAAGGTCGGGAAATGCTGCTGGAGAAATGGCATCTTCGCCCTCTTTCAACCCGCGTACTTCAGCAATTTCCTTACTTACTTTATTCCCTGGTAAATGACCACCTGTTCCTGTTTTTGCTCCTTGTCCGCCTTTGAAATGGAAAGCTTGTGCTTTCTTCACTTTATCCCAGCTAAAACCGAATTTGCCCGATGCCAATTCGTAGAAATAACGACTGTTTGCTTCTTGCTCGGTAGGTAGCATTCCGCCTTCGCCAGAACAGATTCCTGTTCCAGCCATTTCGGCTCCTTTGCTCAAAGCAATTTTCGCTTCGCGCGAGAGCGCACCATAACTCATATCCGAAACGAACAATGGAATGTCCAATTCTAGTGGTTTTTTAGCTCTTGGGCCAATCACGACTTTGGTAGAGACATGTTCTTCATCCAACAGCGGATGTCTTGCCACCTGAGCGGGAAGAAACTGAATATCTTCCCACCTCGGAAGTGTGGTGCGATCAACGCCCATGGCCGCAGTTGGCCCATGGTGCCCGACATTATTCAGACCATTTTTGGCCAATTCCTGAATAAAGCTAGTATGCTGTTCAGTAGCTTCTGGATGCGTATCGGCATAATCGCCTAAATAGCTTTCTCGGTTAAATGGCTGCGGATACTTAACCCCGAATTCTCGGATTTCTGCTAGATCAACAACCACATCATCACCCTTGATTTCAGTAGTGAATTTGTTTAGTGCCTCGGCATTATTGTACTCGGAAACGCCCGTGTCAATTCGGTAATCCCATCCGTGCAATCCACAAATGAGGTTGTCTCCCTGCACGCTTCCGTCAGACATCAGCGCTCCACGATGGAGACAGCGGCCATAAAGCACGCTCACTTTTTCTTCATATCGTACCAAAACCAAATCAATGTTCTCGACTTGCGCATGAGCTGGCTTTCTGTTCTCTAGTTCCGAGAATTTGGCAATTGCTTTTGGTTCTTTCATTACGCAGTTACTTCAACGCCTTTCCAAAAGGCATACATTCCTTCAATAACCTTAGCACTATCTTTTGTTTGGGGATAATGCCACATGGCATCTTTGTTTGTTTGCCCGTTTACTTCAATCGAATGATAGGAAGCTGTTCCTTTCCAAGGGCAAACCGTGTGGTAATCAGATGCTTTAAAGAATTCCATGTTCACCGAATCTGAAGGAAAATAGTGGTTGTTTTCAATTACAACCGTTTTGTCGCTTTCGGCCAAAACTTGGCCATTCCAAATTGCTTTCATTTTAGTTTGTTTTTTAAGTATAAAGAAGTGGTTTCGTAGAACGCATTCACTGCATCTTCATCAGCCACTTCGGTGATTGGAAGAACTGCTCCTTCCCAATTTTCTATTATCCATTTTCCGTTCACTAATTCTGGCTTGTCAGAATAGTCGAGTTTGTTGTCTTTATACCAACCGTAGATGTAGAAGTAAGGTTCATCAACCATATCATCAGCTGGATTGAAACCCGCACCGATTGAACGGTCAGTTGCTCCCTCAGTTTTATGCAATTCGTAGTAGGTTCCACTATC
>JBDNJH010000172.1:0-5453 GCA_041687875.1 Flavobacteriales bacterium
GATGCTGGCTATGATGATGTCATACTTTTGCCAAACAAGTATCTGAAACCAGGCATGCATGAAGGTGATGAACTCACCGTTTTCGTTTATCTCGATATGGAGGAGCGACCTGTGGCAACTACACAAACTCCGCTGATTTCATTAGGTAAATTCGCTTGGTTAGAAGTGCATTCAGTCAACCGAATTGGTGCCTTTCTCGATTGGGGATTGGAGAAACACCTCTTTGTTCCTTATGGCGAAATGGTGGAGCAGATGGAAGTGGGCGAGAAATACCTCGTGGGTATATTTTTAGATGAAAAATCAGAACGATTGGTGGGTACACCGCGCATAGGTAAACTGCTCAATCAAAACAATATCGACCTCAGGGTGGGAGAAGAGGTTGAGTTGGTAGTTTACAATGAGACGGAACTTGGTTTCCAAGTGATGATAAATCAGAAGCATGGCGGATTGGTCTATCAAAATGAAGTTTTTAGACCGATTGAGGTTGGAGATTTGACCAAAGGCTACATCAAACAAGTGCGCGAAGATGGTAAGATAGATGTGAGCCTAGAGCCGCTTGGTGTAGCAAGCATTGAACCGAATTCAAGAAAAATTTTGGATGCTTTAAATCGAAATAGAGGAATACTTAAGCTTTCAGACAAGAGCGCACCCGAAGATATTGAACGCGAATTGCACATGAGTAAAAAACTGTTCAAGAAAGCAATCGGAGGCCTTTATAAGCAGAAACTCATCACCATCGACAAGGACGAAATTCGTTCGGTGGTTCAGAATTTTGAACCTGAAGGACCGAAGCATTTGAGGAATAAGGAGTAATGAGAAAAGAAAAATGAAAAAAGTAATTATCTATCTGCTTCTTGGTCTACTTGTACTTTTCTGTGCATTCACAGCCACTTTGTGGCGAAATGATATTCCCGTAGAGGAAATTATTGAGAAGTATGCTTATGAAAATTCTCAATTCCTAGAGTTGGATGGAATGAATGTGCATTATCGCATTAATGGCGACACGGGCGAAACGGTGGTGCTTCTGCACGGAACAGCCGCCTCGCTACATACGTGGGAAGGCTGGACTGGAGAACTTTCGAAAGAGTATCGTGTGGTGAGTTTCGATATGCCGGGTTTCGGTATTACTGGACCTGAACCGAACGGAGTTTATACGAGAGAGCGTTATCTCAAATTCATTGATGATATGCTCCACAAATTAAACATAGACAGTTGCCACATGGCTGGTAATTCATTTGGCGGATACATGGCTTGGAGCTACGCGGCCCAGAATCCCGATAAGGTGAAAAAGTTGGCCATTCTCAATTCAAGTGGCTACCCGCGGGGCGACCAACCCACGCCAATCAGTTTCAAATTGCAGAAGATGGATTGGATGAAGCCAGTTCTTACACACATCACGCCTAAGTTTTTGGTTAGAAAGTCGGTGAAAGTCGTTTACTATGATGATTCTAAGATTACAGAAGAATTGGTGCAACGCTATTATGATATGCTTTTGAGAGAAGGAAACCGTGGCGGTTTGATGGGCAAAACACAGCAGATTAATTACGACCATTCGGATGAAGTGAAATTGGTTCTATGTCCAACTTTAATCATCTGGGGAGATACCGATTGCTTGGTAAATGTAGAAGCCGCGCCACGCTTCCATGCCGACATTCCCAATTCAGAATTGTTGATTTATGAGAAGATGGGTCACGTTCCGATGGAAGAGATTCCAGAAAGGTCGGCCAAAGATTTTATGGCGTTTCTAAAGAAGTAGGCTTGGTTTTTAGAATCAACAGGTTATTTGCTTCCTCAATAACTTCGTATTTACCTGATTCGCGCAGTTGTTTCAAATGCTCTGGATATTCCTTTGGCAGAAAAGGGTAGGGGTCGCGGCCTTCGGTTAGCAACACCACATATTCAGCGTCCTTTACCACAGGATAGAGATAGATGTTTTCTCGTCCAGCCAAATGTGGACAAAGCACGTTTGATGCAGACACAATTGCATCATCCGGAATGGTTTCCAACATGCGGTTGATGGCAGGTACATCAAGCCCAGCTTCATAATGAGAGGATTTGTAAAAACCAGTATTTGGGCCTGTTGGATGCCAATTGAATAAGGTTGCAGTGGCAATGGTTCCTATTAGCAGCGGCCATTTCAGTTGCTTCAGCTGCAGGTTCTGCATCCATTCGGTAAACGCCAAGACGATGATAGGTGCGAACTCGATTGAATATTGATCATAAACTCCCCAATGCGCCATATTGGATGAGAACATCTTCTGTGCATAGATTGGTGCAAGCATAATCAGGTAGTGTGGGCGATAAATCAGAGCAATTCCACCCGACATCAGCACCATAAAATGCAGTTGTGTTTTTAGCTTGAATGAAAATTGGTCTTCTTTCAAGCTTTCAAACATGAGGTAGAACATGTCGCGCGGTTGCGTCAAAATAGTTTCAATAATCTCGCGCGGATTGTTTCCAAGCTGACTGTAATTCCCGAGGTGATTGGAGATTCCTTCTGTGTTTAACGAAGGCATTATGACCATTTGAACCACTCCGAAATAGACGATAGCCGAAACAAACAGAATTACTGTCAGAAGCCAGTTGGTTTCCGTTGGTTTGATGAAGAAATTCCGAACCCCAAGTCCGGCAACAATGGCGGCCATAAAAACAGCCATGTTCTCTTTGCAGATGAGCACTAAGATGAACATTAGCACCGTTTTCTTTACATCGCCTCGTTCGTAGAACAGAATAAACCACGGAACAAACATTGACGCTACTACATTGGCGTGAAAATCGTAGCCAAGGGCCGAATAAACACCCCACATGCTGAAGAACAGCAACATCATCAATGCTGGCTGAATTCCTTCGAGGCGTTCTCTGGCAAATTGATACACACCCCATCCACCGAAAAGAATGGCAATTATTTGAACAATCAGAAGTGTGTACGAGCCAAAGAGGTAATAGAGTGGCGAGATGAGGGCAATTATTGGTGAGAAGTGATTACCCAAATGATTGAATTCCACACCCTCCAATCCCAACGTAAAATTGTGAAAATGTAGGTGCGAATAGCTGTAAATACCATGCGTATAAATGCCCAAATCAAGTCCGAAGGTTCGAAAACTATAATGATTTACGAGCGAAATGAGGCAGAATACCGTTCCGTAAATGGCCGTTATCAGCCACGCAAGATGGTGCGTTTTGAAGTGATTCAACATTTGGTTCGCAAATTACAACGTTGGGGCGTAAGGAATTACGCCTTTTTTCAATTACAGCGCAGCCGCCAATCTGCTCCCTTGATCAATGGCGCGTTTGGCGTCCAGCTCCGAAGCAATGTCAGCACCTCCAATCAAATGCACATTCACACCTTTCGCTTTCAGCGGTTCAAACATTTGGTTGTTGCTCAATTGTCCAGCACAAATGATGACGTTGTCAACCTCAAACAGTTCAGGTTTTCCGTTCACAGTTGCGTGCAATCCTTGGTCATCAATCTTGTCGTACTGAACATTGTTTAACATCTGCACATTCTTGTTTTTCAAGGCCAAACGATGAATCCAACCAGTGGTTTTGCCCAGACCAGCTCCAACTTTTGATTCTTTCCGTTGTAACAAGAAGATTTCTCTCGGAGATGGTTCGGGTTTGGGCTGCATACCTTCAACCCCACCACGGACTTCATTCTTCGCATCAATTCCCCATTCTGCAAGGAAAGCTGCCAAATCGAGTGATGTTGGTTTTCCTTCGTGGCTCAAGTATTCGGCAACATCAAATCCGATACCACCCGCACCGATAATTGCCACACGCTTTCCTACGGGTTTCTTTTCGCGAAGCACATCCAAATAGCTTAGCACCATTGGATGTTCGATACCTTCAATCTTCGGTTTGCGAGGCGTGATTCCAGTACTAAGAAGCACTTCATCAAAGCCAGAAAGATCGCTTTCAGAAACGCGCATGTTCAATTTCAAATCAACGCCATGCTTTTTAATCTTCGTATCGAAGTAGCGGATGGTCTCGTAGAACTCCTCCTTACCAGGAATTTGCTTCGCGATATTGAACTGACCACCAATCTCCTTATCGGCTTCAAAAAGCGTGACCGAATGGCCGCGTTCTGCTGCAACGGTGGCAGCGGCCAATCCAGCTGGGCCAGCGCCTACAACCGCAATTTTCTTCTTGATTGGAGTAGGAGTGTAGTTCAATTCTGTTTCGTGGCACGCGCGCGGATTGACTAGACAGCTCACGATCTTGCGCTGAAAAGCATGGTCTAAACAGGCCTGATTACAAGCAATACATGTATTGATTTCGTCTTCTCTTCCTTCTTGTGCTTTCTTCACCAAATGAGAATCAGCCAAGAAAGGTCGCGCCATAGAAACCATATCGGCATCGCCACGGGCAATAATTTCTTCGGCCAATTTGGGGTCGTTGATTCGATTTGTGGTTATGAGCGGAATCGAAACTTCGCCTTTCATCTTTCGCGTTACCCACGTAAAAGCAGCCCTCGGAACCATCGTTCCAATAGTTGGAATTCGTGCTTCGTGCCAACCGATTCCAGTATTAATTATAGTAACACCTGCTTTCTCCAACTCTTTGGCCAATTGAACAACTTCTGGCCACGTGCTTCCTCCTTGGACCAAATCCAGCATAGAAAGACGGAAAATGATGATGAAGTTGGTGCCAACGGCCTCACGCGTTCTGCGAACGATTTCCAACGCAAAACGAATCCGATTCTCGTAAGAACCGCCCCATTCATCCGTTCGTTTGTTGGTTTTTGTGGCAATAAACTGATTGATGAGATAGCCTTCTGAACCCATTATTTCTACACCATCATAGTTAGCGTACTGCGCCAGCTTCGCGCAGCGTACAAAATTCTTGATGGTGCGTTCGATGCCACCTTTACCTAAGGCCCAAGGTTTGAACGGAGAAATGGGTGATTTGATAGCTGATGGAGCCACTGCAATCGGACTGTAGCTGTAACGTCCCGTGTGCAGTATCTGCAAACAGATTTTTCCATCGTGCTTGTGCACCGCTTCGGTTATCACTTTGTGCTTCTCAGCCGTTCGTTTATTGGAAAGTGTGCTTGCAAATGGGCTTGTCCAGCCGTGACGGTCTGGGGCAATGCCACCTGTGACAATCAAACCACATCCGCCTTCGGCACGCTCACCGAAATAAGCTGCCATTCTTTCATAACCCCCTTTTTCTTCTTCCAATCCTGTGTGCATAGAACCCATCAAGGTTCTGTTACGAATGGTGGTGAAACCGAGGTCTAACGGTTCAAATAGATGCGGGTATTTAGGATGGCTCATTATTTTTCAAGTATAAGAAAGCAATGCACGCATTGTAATTACAGGAAGCGAAATTGAGAAATATTCTCGAAAGGGAATGAGTTGTAGGCCTGAGTTATTCAGAATCCGTTGATTCGTCCTTCTCACGTCCTTTTTGAGGAGACAATTTGTACAGGAGCCAACCGAACCCAATAATTA
>JBDNJH010000173.1:0-7897 GCA_041687875.1 Flavobacteriales bacterium
GCAAGTTGCTTTCTCTGCTTCTCAAGGAGCAAAAGCAAGCGGAACGTACAACTTGAATGTTCCTGCTGGAACATTGGCTTCAGGTTCTTACATCTACGCTATCGAAGCAGATGGAAAGAGACTTGCTAAGAAAATGGAGATTTTGAAATAAGAAAATCGGGAAACCGAAGCATGAAAAAGGGCGGCTCTGCAATTGCAGAGCCGCCCTTTGTTTTCTAGAGACCTCCGAGGTTTTTAAAACCTCGGAGGTCTTTTTAGGTTATTGCTTCACGCACTTGGAATCAGCACGCGTTACGCGAAAGGCTAAACGCGCGCCATCAGGGGAATAGCGTATCAGTTCGGTTCTCACTTGGAAAAAACAAGGCCTCGGACGAATTGTCCGAGGCCTTGTTTCAACGAAACTAACCAGTAGCTTAGTTCCTAAGAGACTTGCCTTTTTTTAAAAAGAAGCGTTAGTGGTGACCGTAGGTGCGTCTAGCACAACGGTTCTTGATGAATAGAAGGTGTCATAATTGTTGATTGTGCTGCCGGTGGTGAGAGAAGTTCTGCCCTCTTTGCCCGTAACTTCCACAGTATATGTCCCATATTCGTATTCACCTAGGTCATGCGTGCCTCCCGAATAAGTTTGAGTAGCAACAGTGGATCCGTTTTTTTTCAATCTAATTGTGAAAGCCTCACTCAAGAAATATACGTAGCTCGAAGAGCTTGGTGGACTGTAAGTTATCGATACTTTGATGTTACCGGTCTGGGTATCGTCCGCAACTTCCTCTTTTGTGCAGGAGCTGAACAGCATTACACTGCTGGCAAATAGGGTCATTAATACTTGATTCATTCTCATTTTATTTGAATTTAGGTTAGTGTTTATTCGTTTTGAGTAAGACCTAACAGGTTTTGAAAACCTGTTAGGTCTCGAAACTGCAGAAAATCACTTCGCCAAATCTGCCCGCACCATCTCCATAAACTTAGAAGCGTAAACAAAATCGACCACCTCCTGATTTTCGGTACAGCGGATTTCCTCTTTTGAACCCTGCCACCAATTCTGACCTTCGTAGATGAACTGGATGTTCTCGCCTATTTCAATCACGGAGTTCATATCGTGGGTAATGACGATAGACGAGCTTTACCGAAGTTGATGTTGCTTATCATGGGTGAATAAATTGACAAGGTACAGCACTTAATCAACTATTTAGAACGCTCTTAAAAAATGCATCTACATTTTGCATTTTCCGCTTCACCAAAGCTAGTTTGTACGATTTATTTCCTTTGCCGCTCAATCACAAACAAACAATTTATGGAAGAACTATTAGGATACGGAGGAACAGATTACACACCAATGTTTTATTTGAATACGGACAAAAACTGGCCGTTGGCATTCTTATTCTTGTTATCGGACTATGGCTTGCTGGGACAGTTTCTAGAGCTGCACAAAAACTAATGGCTGCCCGAAAGCTTGATGCCGCTCTTCAAAGTTTCCTTGGAAGCATGATTGGCATTGTGCTCAAAATCTTGGTTGTAATTACTGCGTTAGGCACTTTAGGAATTGAAATGACATCGTTTGTTGCCATTCTTGGAGCCGCCAGTTTGGCCATTGGTATGGCACTTAGCGGAACGCTTGCAAACTTTGCAGGAGGAGTTCTCATCCTCATTTTCAAACCATATAAGGTTGGCGACTTGATTGAGGCGCAAGGTCATCTTGGAACTGTAAAAGAGATTCAGATTTTCGTAACCATTTTGAGTACACCAGAAAGTAAGACGGTTATTATTCCGAACGGTGCAATCTCCAACCGTAACATTACAAACTATGCTACCGAAGGTAAAATTCATGTTGATTAGAAAATGGGAATTTCTTACAATTCGGACATCAAAAAGGCGCGAGAAGCACTGATGAACGTGATGAACGCTCATCCTAAAGTGATGCAAGACCCTGCCCCGTTTGTGGGAGTTGTTGTATTAGGAGATAACTCAATCAATCTTGCGATTCGTCCATATTGCGACCCAGCGGATTATTGGGCAGTTTATTTTGACGTGTTCGAAGCTGGAAAAGAAGCTTTGGATGCTGCCAACATTACCATTCCTTTCCCACAATTGGATGTACATATGCCGAAGGCTTAATCGCTAACCACGATTTTTCGAGTGTCTGTTGTACCGTCATCAGTAAAGGTGAGCGTGTAGTTTCCTATAGCTAGCCCATTTAGACTTATCGACATTCTGTTCTGGATTTGGTGATTAGCCCATTCTTGGGTTAATTTCCCATCCATTGAATTGAGTTGCAGCGTAGCTTTTCTGGTGGGTTGGTAATCATTCTTAAAGTCAATTCTTAGTTCATCTTTTGTTGGGTTTGGGAATGCCACAAAAAGCCGTTCCCTTGAAGATTGAATCTCTGAACGAATCCCTAGGGGATTACTGGAATGATAGACTAGGATACAGCCCATTTCCTGTCCCAACTCATCCATTGCGCATAATCGTACGTGATCTTTCCCCACGAACTCCATGGTGCCGTAGCTATCTGAAAAGTTCTCGTTGTCAACCCCATTTCCACCGCCATTCCACAGAGAATCAATGGTTCCATAGGTGTAGCCTAAAAGGTCAATTACGGAATCCAGTGAATGGTTTAGATAACCTTCATCTTCTGAGGTCAGCCCACTTGCACTTAGTTCAGGAAAACCCGCGTTCGTTCCATCATCAACCATAGAGCTATGACTATCGCCAGATATCACAACCACATCCTTAATGTTATTGTCATCCACAAAATCCAGAAGTGCTTCTTGATCCGCGGGATACGCATTCCATAGATAGGACAAACTAGAAGCGTAATCAATAAGTGCCGGGACGATTGCTGAGATTGACAAGGCAATCTCTCTGAACTGAACAAACCGTTTATTGAACATGACGCTACTACCAATAATTTTCCAGTCAGCTGTTGAATTCTGCAAACCATTTAATAACCAGTTGCGTTGTCCTTCACTCATTAGAGAATGATCTGGTGCGGGTTCAAACGTGTACGTGTTCGTTTCGGAATCGTAAACGAATGGGTCGTTCTGTGGGGTGGCTGAGTTTCTCAGATCCAACATGAAGAATTCGATATTCCCTAGTTTGAATGAGTGGTGAATGCCTATAGAAGTATCTACTGCCTCATATCCTGGAAAGTGATCAAAATACCCTTTGATGGCACCAGGAATTACCCCTTCATCAAACTCTATCGTGGTGAGCTGATAAATTGTCGAATCAGTGTTAGGATAAAGAATATTCGTCTGAGGATACGTTGCTCCTTGATTACCATTATGGCAATAGGCATCGTCATATACATAATCGATTGCCATGCCGTTTAAGATGTATCCACTCATATTAGCATCATCATAACGAAAGGAAAATGCATCAGCAATCCGATCAGGATACAAATTGTAATCCCATCCATATGTGCTTGGAGCATAGCGCCAATCCCCTAAATGAATAAATAGCATAGGGTCAAAAGCCTTAATATGTCCGAAAAGCGGAAAATTCTCAAAGTAATTACATGAACCTACAGCAATTTTGTAGTGACCCTCATTGCCTTCCTCTGGAAAAGAGGTGAATGAGTAAACCGAATCCTGTGGTTGGCCGTTTATGAGGTATCGATAGTAGTACTCTTTGAGCGGTTGTAAACCTTCTACTCTTGCAATTACTGTTGAAAATTGATTGGAACGTGTGCTGTCTGAAACCGTAAACGAAGTCGAAAAATCAGGCAGCGTGTCCAGTTCAATATCAAAGTCGGTTGGCACATCCGTGCGAATATATATCCGAGCTGTTTCCGAGGTCAACCCACCTACGACTGGGCCTGAAGTAATCGATTGTGAGAAAAGAAAAAATGGCGAAAGGAAAAACGATACAAGAAATAGTTGTTTCAAATTGATGTAGTATTCAGCAAACTTACTTGCTTCGTTGTTTGAAACTGTTACCTAAGCGCTAATTTCGTCAGATGTCCCATTTATGGCGAGCCAAGCAATACGCAAAATACCTTTCGAAGGCCAAAAACAGGCACGGAATTCACTCACCATTCGTGTATGAATTGCTGGATTCTGTCATTTACGACAAGACCGAATTCTTGGAATTCAGAACGGTTGAAACCATTCGAAAGCAGTTACTGGCCCGAACGGATGAAATTGAAATAACCGACCTCGGAGCGGGTTCAACCGTCAACAGATCAAACAAGCGCAACATTGCCGACATCGCTAAAAACTCAGCCAAAGGAGGAAAATGGGGCGAGTTGCTTTTTCGGCTTTCCAAACATTTCCAACCTGAAACGATGCTTGAGTTGGGAACTTCACTTGGAATCGGAAGCCTGTATCAATCACTCGGAACCCCGAACGGAAAACTGACCACGTTTGAAGGTTGCCCGAATACCGCATCGATTGCGCGCGAACAATTCCAAAAGGCCAAGTTCAATCCAACAATCATAAAAGGAAACTTTGACGATACGCTTCAACCATTTCTAAATTCGATAGAAAAATTGGATTGGGCATTTATTGACGGCAATCACCAAAAAGAACCAACCATCCGCTACTTCGAGCAGTGCTTAGAAAAATGCCATAACGATTCTGTTCTGCTTTTCGATGACATTTATTGGAGCAAGGGAATGGCAGAAGCTTGGGAGAACATCAAGGCACATAAACGTGTTAATGTAACGTTGGATCTATTCCAAGTTGGGATTGTTTTTCTTCGGAAGGAGCAGCCGAAACAGCATTTTATCATTAGGTATTGATTGTAATTTAGCCACAATGAAAGACGTTATCCGAACCGAACACATCGCCAAGGTGTATGTGATGGGAACCGAAGAAGTGCATGCCTTGCGCGACATAAGCATTACGATTAAACAAGGCGAATATGTGGCATTAATGGGGCCTTCTGGTTCAGGAAAATCAACGCTAATGAATATGATTGGCTGTTTGGATACGCCATCGAGCGGACAATATTTATTGGATGAACAGGACGTAAGCCGCATGACCGACAATCAGTTGGCCGAGGTACGGAACAAGAAGATAGGGTTCGTTTTTCAAACCTTCAACCTTCTGCCCCGCTCTACCGCTTTAGAGAACGTGACGTTGCCACTTATCTACGCTGGTTTCAGTAAATCTGACCGCAACGTGCGTGGCGAAAAAGTGCTAAACCAGGTTGGTTTGGGCGACAGAATGAAACATCAACCGAACGAGCTTTCGGGCGGTCAGCGGCAACGAGTTGCTATAGCTCGTGCGTTGGTAAACAATCCAGCATTGATTTTGGCTGATGAACCGACAGGAAACCTAGATTCAAAAACATCTATCGAGATTATGGGATTGTTCGAAGAAATTCACCGAAATGGGAACACCATCGTAGTTGTAACTCACGAGGAGGAAATTGCGCAGCACGCGCACCGCATCATCCGCCTAAAAGATGGCCTAGTGGAAACCGATGAAGTGAACCATAACGTTCAAATGGTGTTGCAGCAGTCATGAAAGTTTACACCAAAACAGGCGATGATGGCACCACAGGATTGTTTGGAGGCGCACGCGTTCCCAAGCATCACATCAGAATTGAAAGCTACGGAACGGTAGATGAGTTGAACTCCTACATTGGCTTGGTGCGCCATCGCGATATTGATCCATTTGCAAAGGAAACTCTTGCCGAAATTCAAGACCGACTATTTACAATTGGTTCCATTTTAGCTTCGGACCCAAGCAAATCAAATCTTGTTGTTCCCGACTTGCACGAATCCGACATCGAATTTCTAGAAAAAGAGATGGACCGCATGAACGAAACGCTGCCCGAAATGCGGTTTTTCGTCCTTCCAGGCGGCAATGACACCATCAGCTTCTGTCATATTGCCCGCTGTGTGTGTCGGAGAGCTGAACGATTAACTGTCCTTCTCAACGAAAAAGAACCAGTTTCTGCTTTGGTCATAAAATATCTGAACCGACTTTCTGACTATCTATTTGTGCTAAGCAGGAAGATTACTCAATACAATGAAGTGAAGGAAGTTCCTTGGAAGGCACGTAAATAGCTGATTTATAGCGTTTCCAGCTAAATTTTCGCAAGCTATTTCAGGTCTTGATTTAATTTTTAGCTTTGCGCGAAATTGAACAGATAAACTCGAATAAACATGTATTGGACTCTCGAATTAGCATCACGTCTTGAAGACGCACCTTGGCCAGCCACAAAGGATGAGTTGATTGACTTTGCCATGCGATCTGGCGCTCCAATGGAAGTGGTTGAGAACCTGCAAGAAATTGAAGATGATGGCGAAGTGTTCGAAAGCATCGAAGACATCTGGCCAGATTACCCCACCAAAGACGACTTCTTCTTCAACGAAGACGAATATTGACTTTTACAAAACTCAAACCATACAACGGCTCTGTCATTCGGCAGGGCCGTTCTTTTTTCATTATCATTCTATGGTTATTTGAACCGAATTGAAAGATTTGAGTAAATCAGCAACTTCAATATAGCTGATACGAATTACGAATGAAAAAACGAATATGACGAATCATGAATTCAGGAAAGCATTTGGGATTCGTCATATTCGTACACTATTCGTAATTCGTATCAGCCGAAACCGTGCTTTTGGAGTATTACCAACCCATCATTGAGTTCAACTTATGTAGTGGCAGAATATGCGTTAATTGGCAGCAATGATTCTTCGCTTTGAACCTTATCAATTACAGCTCAAACATCCGTTCAGGCTGGCTACTGGAACACGGACATCTACATCTACTGTTCACGTTCAGGTTGAACTGAACGGAATCATTGGTTATGGCGAGGCTTCCATGCCGCCTTATCTTGGTGAAACGACTGAATCAGTCTCCGCGTTTCTTTCGAAACTGAAATCAGCTAATTGGCAGATAGAAAATCTAAACGCAATCCTCCTAGAGATTGATTCGCTCTCAAAAAAAGACAACGCGGCCAAAGCTGCTATAGACATTGCCCTTCACGATCTGAAAGCCAAATCGCTGGGAATTCCAACGCGCGAACTTTTCGGAATTACCGCAAGCCAAACGCCTCCAACAGCCATGACCATTGGCATGGGAAGCGAAGCTGAACTCAGACAGAAAGTAGAGGAAGCAGAGAGCTTTCAACTCCTCAAAATCAAATTAGGAGGACCCGATGACAAGGACAAAATTGACTTTCTGCGTTCCATTACTGACAAACCATTTCTGGTGGATGCCAATCAAGGTTGGACAAATGTGGAAGTTGCTTTAAGGATGCTCGATTATTTGAGTTTGCTGAATGTTCTGATGATAGAGCAACCCATGCCTGTGAGCACACCGGTCGAAACTTGGAGAACGCTCAAGGAGAAAAGTGCACTTCCGATTTTTGCCGATGAGAGCGTGCAACGGTTGTCGGATCTGGAAAATGTTTCTGAACTCTTTCACGGAATCAACATCAAACTGATGAAAAGCACCGGTTTGGCAGAAGCAAATGCCATGTTTGACCGTTGCCAACAATTGGGCTTACAAACAATGATTGGATGTATGACAGAATCGAGTTGCGCCATAATGGCGGCAGCACAATTGGCTCCACGTGCCAACTTCGTTGATCTTGATGGCCCTTTCCTCATCAACAACAACCCGTTTGAGGCACCTAGATTGAGTAGAGGGTGCATTCAACTTGATGCGATTGCGGGAAATGGAGCGATTCCTTCTGAGTGAATCAGGAAATTCAACTTATCTAAATCAAGGTCGTTTTCGTTTCAATTCGCTTTAGGAGTGAACCATTATGTTTTGCAGAAGATTTGGGCAAAAGCTATCTTTACACCATGAGCATTCAGGAAATACAAAGCCTTAGCAACGCAGAAAAAATTCTACTGGTAGAGCAGATCTGGGATAGCATTGATAAGAAAGACATCAATTTATCTGCTGCCCAAAAGAAGGAACTTGACATGAGGTTA
>JBDNJH010000174.1:0-7305 GCA_041687875.1 Flavobacteriales bacterium
CCCCATCGGTTCTTGCGGCTCTGTTCCTCCTCGCGTTTCCAAAAGTGAAGCGTGTGTGGCGCAAACAGATAACCGTAAGGGTAGGAGGTATGGCTGAACCGTTCGGTGTATAGATATTCTGGGTTGTATTTGTAGTTCAGTTCCAGTTTGTGAACCAGTCCTACGCCTTGCAGGCGTATATCGCGGCCTTTTTCCAACCAGTGCAGCTTATCTTCTTTCCGCTTTTCGCGATGGGCGAGCATAGCGTTGAGGGTTGTGGCGCGGTACTTGGCCCTTAGAGATGTGATTTGCAATGCGGTGAAATACTCAGAGATGGGCGAGGGACGAAGCGTATCAATAAGGCCAGCTAACTCCTCATTCAAAGCCTCTGACTTTGAATAATACTCTTGCAATTGTGCCAATCCAACGCTTTTCACTTTATCTCTTGTCAACTGGTCTGACCTGTTCTGCAACCATTTAAACGTGTAATCAGGCCGTGGCTGAAACTGTTTTCTGAAAAGTGAAAATTCGTCCGTTACCGTTTGTGCGCACATAAATTGCAGGAGATTCTTGTTCAGCAAGTATTCTTTCTGAAGCTCCAAATGCTGGTTCAAATTGGATTCAACCTCTTCAGAATATCCTAAAGATTTAACCCATTCCATCGGTTTAGGCACGTGTTCTTCTTCATTGAATACACCTTTCCAACTCCAACGGGCAATGCTCCAGTCAACCGCCCAATAGCCCAACTCCCAACCACTACTGAAGGTGAGATGATTCGGGATGCCTTCCTTTTCGCAGAGCAGAATATCGCTCAGTCGGCCAGAGAGATAGGGCAGCAGCAACATAGGAACAGAGTTGTCATACGTTACCCAATACGCACTTTCGGGATAGAACCATACCTCGCGCACCTTATTTTCAAGTACCATGTCTTTATGGATATGGTCAAAGTTCTTGTTCTCATACACAGGTGCCACGCTGTCTAGCAAACTGTACATCATAACGGTATGGATGCCCACACCGCGAAAAAGGTCTATGCTGTCGGTTGCGTTAAACACATCTGCCTGTTCGCCCACCATGTTCTCTTCGCTCACCACGTGCTTGCGCCCCATAATGTTGGAGTTGTACTTATTTCGAGCTGTTTCTATCAGTGTTTTCTTCAATCGACTCTTGAGTTTTTCTTTGCCACCAATAAACTCAGCGGTGGAAAATTCTACGTTCAGAAAATCCCAATTGGCATAAAACAAATCTGCCAAACTGCGCTTCACTTGTTCTTCCTTGCTGTGCCAATTCTTTGGCCAGCTTTTGTAGAGTTGAAACGTGCGCTGCTGAATCATGTGCAACGAAATATCCACACCGATCATCAATCCGCGCTCGTGCGAATAATCAACCATACGCTTGGCATGTGGCTGCCATTTTTCCATATCAACGGTGCGCAAAAGACACCATTCCCAGTAATTCTGTCGATTGCGAACTAACCAATCAATGTACTCTTTTACATCTACCCACGCATTCGGAAAATCGGGATTGTGCAACTGTTCTGTTAGCTCTAAGGGATGTTGGGTATGAAGATGAAATCCTTTCTTATTGAAACGGGGTGAAGAACTGTAATTCAGTTGATTAGGCCATTTTACTTCATTAGGAACAATCGTGTTTTTAGGATGGATGAATAGGAAGCCCAATACTTCATCCATCAGGCCATAAATGCCGAATGTCAGTCCTTGAACCGAGCGGGCTTTCAGTTTGTAATTTGGATATGTTCCCGACCATTGATAGGCATGGTTTGGATAATGAACATAATGAATCCCATCCTTGGTAATGGTTGAACCGAGAGGCGTTGAATCCTCGTCTTCGATTACCAACTTAATCGAAACATCCTTTGCTTTCGTCAAGGAATCAAGGTCTTTTATTGCCGACAAAATCATCGGTTCGTTCTCATCCATACCAATAAAAGAAAATCTTATTTGGGCGATTGAGTTGGAAGCGCACAGCAAGAGAATGCTCAAAATTAATACCATACGGTTTTGAGTCGGAATACCCAACATATCTGTGTAAATCCGTGTCATCTGCGTTCCATTGAAATTAGTTGGTTTTTTGCCTTGGCCACTAAAGTAGGACGTTCATTCCCGATAATTTCCTCCAAATACAATTTGAATTCTGGAATAAGTTCAGGATTTCGCTTACAGATGAATTCGAGCAAGCGCATGCTGGCATTTTTAACGCTTGGTTTATTGTAAGATTTTCCCAATTCTTCAAAGGCATAGGTGGCGGCAAGTCCATCATGTTCAGCAGGAAACGTGCAATGACTCAGGTACCAAATGGTCATCCAACGATACCATTCGTGGGGCGGTTCTGGCATTTTATTCAGCAACATTCCTATTCGTGGAATGAGCAAGGATGGCTTCTTCTTAAAAGTCTGTCCGAGGATGAAGCCACTGCGATGCGCTACGTGGCCTTCTTCAGTAAAAAACGTATTGAATACTTCTTCAAATACAAGCGCGTTTGAGGCAATGAAACTTGAAATACGTTGCGATTTATCTGCATCCCAACGGTCGTAAAGTAGTTCGGGCCAATTGTTCATGCTCGTTTACTTCTCAAATCAGCTGTCCGTCTGTCCGATTTTTGTACAACAAACACATAAAGCTGTGTTCCAACATGCAGCATTTATCCAATCGTAAAACGGTAATTCAGCAATTCCTATTACTCAACAACCTTAGTGCTTACATGTACCAACGCATCTCCTTGGTTTACGGTTGGGTTGTGATTGATGCAAATGATGTAACCATCCCACGTTGCTTTCACGCTTTTTTCAAAATCTCCAAAGGGATCGGTAAGTGTGCCAATGCGCTCTCCTTTTTGAACGAACGACCCATTGGCCTTATAGGAACGGAACATGCCCGAATATTTGGCTCTAATCCATGACGAGCTTTCAATCACGATAGGAGAATCGGGGTTGTCCAGTTTTGCCAATTCTTTGCTGCAATCGCGGATTTTGAGATGATGAAGAATTCTCAGAGTTCCATCCAGTCCTGATTTGGTCACAATACGGTCGAGATGCTTTGATTTTCCTCCTTCAAACATCAACACCTTCTTGCCAAGTGCGGAAGCCGCATCGCGGAATGAGTGGTCGCGCGTATCTGCTCGCAAAATGAATTTAGTACCGAAAATTTTGGCCAATGCTTCACATTCGGCATCTTCCGAATTGTAGCGAATCTGTGAAAAGTTGAATCGGCTTGCGCCACCTGTGTGAAAATCGATGATATGATTGACATGCGGAACAATTTCCGTCATAATGAAATGAGCAAACCTGCTTGCTAACGAACCTTTTGCACTTCCTGGAAATGATCGATTCAAATCTCTTCCGTCTGGGAATCTCCTATCCTGATTAAGAAATCCGAATACGTTTACCACTGGCACGCAAATGGTCGTTCCACAATCGGGAATGTTGTATTTACGCGTGATGATTTGACGAACGATTTCCACTCCGTTCACCTCATCACCATGGATACCAGCACTGAACATAATTACAGGTCCCGGTTTTTTGGCTCGCTGAATAATGATTGGTATAGAAAGCGGTGTACGCGTGTGGAGTTTGGCAATTTCAAAGTTTACCACCGTTTTGCCGTAGCCGATGGGCGTTCCGAAAATGATTAGTTCTTCTGGAGTACTTGCCTCAGACACTGCGTTCGATGTACTTGATAATTGTTCCTGCAATGTTTTTGCCCGTTGCTCCTTCAATGCCTTCTAAACCTGGAGATGAATTTACCTCCATAATCATTGGCCCTGAGTTGGATTGAAGCATATCTACTCCGGCAATTCCCAATCCGAGAACCTTGGCGGCTTTCAGTGCAGCAGATTCCTCGTCTTCAGAAAGTTCGATAATGCTTGCCGTTCCACCTCGGTGCAGGTTAGATCGGAATTCTCCTTCTTTTCCCTGACGTTTCATGGCACCAACTACAATTCCATCTACCACAAAAGCACGGATATCGGCACCGCCTGCTTCCTTCACAAACTGCTGAACGATAACCCGCGCTTGTAAGCCGTTAAATGCTTCCAACACAGATTCTGCCGCCTGATTTGTTTCTGCAAGCACAACGCCAACACCTTGAGTTCCTTCCAGAAGTTTAATCACAAGTGGCGCACCTCCAACTTGCTTAATTACCTCCGTAACATCCTTAGAATAGTTGGTGAAGGCCGTTTTTGGCAGACCAAGACCAGCACGGGAAAGTATTTGCAGGCTTCTGAGCTTATCGCGAGATCGTCCAAGTGCCACCGATTCAACAGCCGTAAACACTTTCATCATCTCAAACTGCCGAACCACTGCAGTTCCGTAGAATGTAATGGATGCGCCAATTCTTGGAATTACGGCATCAACCCCAGTCACTTCCTGACCTTGATACATAATGTGCGGTCGTTTTTTTTCGATGATAATGTCGCATTTCGCGTGATCTACCACCACCATTTCATGTCCACGTTTTTCGCCAGCCTCCACCAACCTGCGGGTAGAATAGAGCTTGGCATTTCTTGAAAGGACAACAATTTTCATTTTTTCAACCTTTAAATAAAGCAACAACATTAAGGATTATCAGGCAGAGAAGACTACCCAGCCGCAAAACGGGGTGCAAAGAAGAATGTTTCCAACGTCATTCCCTATGGTTGGTTGATATTTCTCCTTTGAAAAACCTTTGGCACTCAAATTGGAATAACGAACTTGCACCAATCGCAAAACACCATTCCCATGGCACTCAATCAACGGTTACAACAGAAGCAATTACAGCGTTTATCGCCACAGCAAATTCAATTGATGAAGCTGTTGCAGATTCCTACCATCGCGTTGGAGCAACGCATTAAGGAGGAATTGGAGATTAATCCTGCGTTGGAAGAAGGCCCTGAAGGGGACGAGATGGACGATGAGCTGTCTGACCTACAGAACGATGATGACCAAGAGGAATATGATTCATCAGACGATGATGAATTTACCATTGAGGATTACCTTCAAGATGATGATATTCCAGATTACAAACTGTACGCGAACAACACCAGCGCAGATGATGAAGAGCGCGAATCGCCTCTGAGCAGTGGTTACAGCTTTCGTGATCTCTTAAACGAACAACTCGGAATGCGTGTTCTTTCGGAACAACAGCGCACCATTGCCGAAACCATTATCGGCAATTTAGATGATGATGGTTATTTGAGAAGAGAACTCTTTGCCATTGTAGATGACTTGGCTTTCACTCAGAACATCCATACTAATGAGGATGAGGTGGAGGACATGCTGGAGGTGATTCAAGGCTTTGAACCATCGGGTGTTGGAGCGCGAAACTTACAGGAATGTCTGTTGCTGCAATTAAACGTGAAGGAAGAGACGGAGAACATTGCCCTTGCTAAAACACTCATCGAGAAAATGATGGATGAGTTTTCTAAGAAGCATTACACCAAGATTTGTCAGCGTTTACATATTGAAGAAGACCAACTCAAAAAGGTACTTGATGTGGTTTTGAAACTCAATCCACGTCCGGGTGATTCGCTTTCGGATAGCACCAAGGTCGTACAAAACATTGTGGCTGATTTTATGATTGCCAATGAAGACGGCAAGTTGGAGTTGACGCTCAATGGTCGAAATGCGCCTCAGTTAAAAGTGAGCAACGAATACAAGCAAATGCTAAGATCTTATTCCGAAGCAAAGGGAAACGCAAATAAGGAGCAGAAGGAAGCCGTTCAGTTTGTGAAGCAGAAGCTGGATGGCGCCAAATGGTTTATTGATGCCATCCTTCAACGACAAATGACCCTTTTTGGCACCATGGATGCCATCATGGAATATCAGAAGGAATATTTCCTTACGGGTGATGAAACCAAATTGAAACCGATGATCTTGAAAGACATTTCTGACATCGTTGGGCTCGATATTTCCACCATTTCACGCGTGGCCAACAGCAAATACGTGCAAACGCAGTTCGGAACATTCCTGCTTAAATCATTCTTCTCTGAATCCTTGACAACCGAAAGTGGAGAAGAGGTGAGCAGCCGTGAGGTGAAAAAAATCCTCAGTGATGCGATTGAAGGTGAGGAGAAGAACCATCCGCTTGCCGATGAGAAATTGGCAGCTTTGCTCAAGGAAAGTGGTTATATCATTGCCCGCAGAACGGTAGCCAAATACCGTGAGCAATTGGGAATACCAGTAGCGCGACTGCGTAAAGAGTTATGAGTTTACAGAGTTGATGAAGTTTGCAGAATTAGCATCAGCTTGGGTTGCGTCTTCCCTCGGGAAACATGCTCGTAAACACACGTTGCTCGGTTGAGGGATTGATCTTTATCAACGTCAGATTCAAAAATAAAATGGGAAAAGCAGAGAACATTAAAAGGGCCAAGAAGCTTAAAGAGGCCAAACGCCAAAGAGAACAAGGTGCTTCAATAGCAGCGGGACTGGGATCTTCGAGCAGAATTTTGCAGGAGAGAAATGCTAAAAGAGGCGTGGAAACACGATTGAACAAGGACAGTGTAAAATATTCTGAGCTATTGCAAGAATTTGTCGATCCCCTTTTAGACAGTCAGAACGATAGTTCAACTGTAAAGCTCAAATTTGCCTTTGGTGTTCATGCTTGGAATGCAGCAACTGTGAGAGAAAAAAGCGAAGAAGCATATCTGCTGGCCAAAAGAGAATTTTTTAAGACCGCACCCTATGTGCCGGGAATGGAGCAATTGTTTGAGGAAATGGTGGACCGGAAACGAGAGAAATTTTCGGAACACAAGAATATTATTGTAGATTTTGAAATCAAGAAAATTCATGGAACTGACTATCATCTTACAGTAGCGACAGCACCCTTGTAGGATATAGCATGACAAGATGTACAAGATACAATTGCACGGACTGTGATAATGAAATTGCCCGACCCTGCAACATCCAACCTGTCCGCCCAATCAACTGTGTAAACCTATTAACTGTGTAAACCTATCAACTGTGTAAACCTATCAACTCTATCAACTGTGTAAACCTATCAACTCTATCAACTGTGTAAACCTATCAACTCTATCAACTGTGTAAACCTATCAACTCTATCAACTGTGTAAACCTATCAACTCTATCAACTGTGTAAACCTATCAACTCTATCAACTTGTTCACTCCCGGAGAATACACCACACTTACAATTCACAGATTCACCAGCGTAGGTGCCTATTTGGGCGAGCCCGATGCTGGCTATGATGATGTCATACTTTTGCCAAACAAGTATCTGAAACCAGGCATGCATGAAGGTGATGAACTCACCGTTTTCGTTTATCTCGATATGGAGGAGCGACCTGTGGCAACTACACAAACTCCGCTGATTTCA
>JBDNJH010000175.1:0-12916 GCA_041687875.1 Flavobacteriales bacterium
GCACCATTCGCGTAAGCAGAACCGACCTCAATCGCTTTGGCCTTTGCTTCTTCGAGCAGACTTCCTGCTTCTCCTTCGGCACTCATGCTAAATGAGTTGTCGATGTAAACCACCACCGAATTAGAAGCTGCCGTGGCCTTGTTTCCTGTTGGAATAACGGGTCGTGCAAACGCCATTACTAAAAAGATGATGGCTAAAATTCGCGAAAGCAGAATGAGCAGGTTCTTGAGTTTGTTCCTGCTTTTGGTCTCAATCTCAACATCTTTCAGAAAGCGAATGTCCGAGAAGTAAACCTTCTTGAACCTTCTGAAATTGAATAGATGAATAATGACGGGAACCGAAATTGCAGCGAGCGCAAACAGGAATTCGGGATAGGCGAAACTCATTAAAGCGCGAAGGTAATAAAATGGGGAAATGTAAAAGGTATTGGTCGGTAGATCCTGAACCATTGCAAAGTTCCGTAGGAACGCCATTATGGTAGCAGGATAGAACTAGATTTAAGCAAAGCCCCATGGGGGCGACACTTTCAATCAAAAAAGTCAAACACATATCTGTCGTCAAACGAAACATCGAACTTTTGTAGTAGGTCTAAATATTCCTCACGAAAACTTCGTTTGGCGTGATGTTTCTCTTGATTCAGGATATATTTAATCACATCGTCACGCTGCGATTTGGAATAAGAAAATGCTGAATAACCCTCCTGCCATTGAAAATGCCCCTTCATCAGGTCTCCATCATTTATCCATTTGGATGAGTTTGCTTTCAGGTCTCGCATCACATCTGAAATACTGATTGTCATCGGCAGTTCAAAAAAGACATGCACATGGTTTATCCAGCCGTTTATCGCTAAAGAATGGACGTTTTGGTTTTTTAGAATTCCGTGCATATAACGGAACAGTTGTGGTCGGATTTCGGAAGAGAGAAAGCTTTTTCTGCCTTTGACTGCAAAAACGCAATGGATATTAACTTGAGAATAGGTATTTGCCATACTACGAATATATGCTTTCAGCATAGAAATGGTGTCGCCCCTCTGGGGCTGAAATATCTGGGTGCATCGCGGTTGCTACCATAATTGCGCCCCGATGGGGCTGGGCAGATTCCTAATTGTGCGGTTTTATAGTGGAAAGAATCTTAGGCCACGTAAAGTTCCGTAGGAACGTCATTATGGTAGCAGAATAGAGCTAGATTTAAGCAAAGCCCCATCGGGGCGACACCTCCGAATTTCTCCCCTTTGGGGGAGTTAGAGGGCCGTTTAGGCGGGGTATTCCATCCTCACATGATAAATATTCAGCAGTTTTTTCTTGAAAATGGCGCGCACTTCCGTGATGTCGCGCAGTGTGATGTTGGCGCTATCAAACTGACCTTCATTGAACTGACGGTCGATGATGGAGTCTACCAATTTACCCACGGAATCGGTGGTGTATGCAGGCAGGCTTCGGCTAGCAGCCTCTACGCTATCGGCCATCATTAGCACGGCCATTTCCTTTGTGAACGGTTTTGGCCCAGGATAACTGAAATGCTCCTTGTCCAGCTCGCCTTCTGGAAAATTGGAGAGATAGGATTTGTAGAAATACTGAACTGTTGATGTTCCGTGATGCGTGCGAATGAAGTCGATGAGTTGCTCTGGCAGACCGTTCTTCTTCGCCAATTCAATCCCTTTTATCACATGATTGATGATGATTTTGGCGCTTTCTTCAAACGAAAGATCATCGTGTGGATTAACACCTGTAACCTGATTTTCAATGAAATACATCGGGGCATACAGTTTTCCTACATCGTGATACAAAGCGCCAGTTCGTACCAAAAGTGCGTTGCCACCAATCTCGTAAATGGCGGTTTCTGCCAAGCTCGCTACTTGCAATGAGTGCTGGAACGTTCCAGGTGCTTCTGAAGCCATTTGGCGCAGTAACTTGTGATTGGTATTGTTCAGTTCCAGCAGCGTGACTTCAGAAATGAACCCAAACAACTTCTCGAACAAAAAGATGAGCGGGTAGGCCAGAAGTGTGAGTCCAACGCTGCCAGCAAACCACGCAAACATGGTCAGATCGATGTTCTTTATTTGGCCTTCTTGCATGATGGCAATGCTGAAATAACTTGCACAATACGTCACGAAAACAATAAGCATGGAAACGAACAATTGCGAACGATTCTGAAGACTGAGTAGCGAGAAGATCGCGATGATGCCCGCAATTAATTGAAGAAACATGAATTCGAAGCCATTTGGTGCTTCAAATCCAACGATGATGAGGCCAACGATATGCGCAAATAACGCAAGACGGCTATCGAAAAAGCTTCTTACGATGACGGGAAGCAAACAGAATGGAACGAGATAGAGATTGACGTTCGGAATGCGCTGCACCAAGCTGGAGGTCACAATCATTCCCAGTATCAACATCAACAGGAAGGTTAGCTGCCAGTTGTTCTGTGCGAGGTCGGTTCGGTACTTCACCATGAACATGTACAACATCATCAGTACAATGGCTACCATAATTATCTGCCCGAGCAGAATCAGCGAAAAACTGCCCGTTGACCCCAGCCGCGATTGATATTCTTTCCGAAGCGATTCGAGCACAAGAAACTTCTCGCCATCCACCATGTCGCCACGACCAATAACCATCAAACCTTGTGGTATCATTCCTCGGGTATAAGAAACCGAATTCAGTTCTTCATTCAGGTCGAGTTCTGTGGTTTCGGCATCGAATACTACGTTCTGAATCAGATTTTCTGAAAGGATATTCGCCACCAAATCCCCGTCAATTCCATTGTATGAATCGAGTTCCTTTTTGATTTTATCGTAGGCAGTTTGAACGGTATAAAACTGATTCAGATTGACCTGCGAGGCCAGGTTCCCTTTCAGCAGATAGACCAATTGGTCGTTGCTAACTTTCTCCAATTCTTCCGTCTTGCGAAGAATTCCCTTCGCATAAATGGAATTCAAAACCGACTCGCCAGCTTCGAGGTTCTTGTCTAGCTTTTTCAGAGATCGTGTGTTGCTCGAATCAGGTTTGAATGCAGTCACAAACTTGGAGCGAAAACCAGCGAGCGCCTTTGTCTTGGCCGACTCATCCAACATCAAATAGGTTTTGGCATTATCGCTGATTTGCTTGGTCTCGGCATCCAACTCGGCCTTTGGCTTTTCGATGGCAAAGTTGAACGGAGCAACCAAATCCTCATGACTCCACGGCCGTCCTTTCTGGTATTCGTATTTAAACTTGCCTTCTTTTGGCAATAGCATCACGATAATCACTCCTGTAATGATGAACAGCACTGCACGTTGCAACTTTTCGTGATTGTTGCGTATGTCGGAGAAAAAGCCTTGCATTTTTTGGTTAAATGTTACTGGTTATCTGTTATTAGGGGATGCGCTATTCATCATTTTCACATCCTAATAACCCATAACTATTTGCGATAGACAATTTACAATTTGCAATTTTCGATTGATGCTGAGCGAATAACCGTTAACCCAATAACCCAATAACCATTAACTCGATAACTAATAACTCAATTGAAGCCACTAAGCTAAGCGAATTATCGCCTTGGGAATAGGTCACACCAATGTCATTTTCCATGGATGATAAATCACTACTTTCGCACGCGATTGAACACGGTTATTGGTTATTTGTTATCAGTTATTAGGTGGTAAACCGTGCAAACAAATAACGAAAAACTATCAACCCAATAACCCAATAACGATTAACCCAGTAACCACGAATGAAAGAAGTATACATCGTATCAGCAGTCCGCACTCCAATGGGGAGTTTCAATGGAAAATTATCTTCTGTACCAGCACCAAAGTTGGGAGCAACAGCCATTAAAGGAGCGGTAACCGCAGCAGGAATTGACCCGAAAGAGGTTCAGGAAGTATTTATGGGAAACGTTTTGTCGGCCGGATTGGGACAAGCACCCGCACGTCAGGCGGCCATCTTTGCTGGTCTTTCAGATACGGTTCCTTGTACGACTGTTAATAAGGTTTGTGCTTCAGGAATGAAAGCCATCATGTTGGGAGCGCAGAGCATTATGCTTGGCGATAACGATGTGGTTGTTGCAGGTGGAATGGAAAACATGAGTGCGGTACCGCATTATCTTCCTGGCTCACGTTTGGGAACGAAATATGGCAGCATCACCATGATTGATGGCCTCGCACACGATGGCCTTTGGGATGTATATAATGATTATGCGATGGGCATGGCCGCAGAGCTTTGTGCTACAGATTGCAAGATTAGCCGCGAAGATCAAGATGCCTATGCCATCCAAAGCTACAAGCGTTCGGCTGCAGCTTGGGAGGCAGGTGCTTTCAAGAATGAGATTGTGTCGGTTGAAGTGCCACAAAGACGAGGCGATGCCTTGGTTGTAGATACCGATGAGGAATTTACCAACGTTTTCATGGATAAAATCTCTGGATTGCGACCAGCATTTACGAAGGAAGGAACAGTAACAGCAGCAAATGCCTCTACCATGAATGATGGTGCAGCAGCGGTTGTGCTGATGAGCAAGGAGAAAGCAGATGCGTTGGGAATTAAGCCATTGGCGAAGATTACTTCGTTTGCTGATGCGGCCCAAGCGCCAGAATGGTTTACCACAGCACCATCTAAAGCATTGCCAAAAGCATTGGATAAGGCTGGTTGGTCAACTGATGATGTCGATCTATTTGAGATCAACGAAGCATTCTCAGTTGTGGCATTGGCCAATAACCAGATTATGAAACTAGATGCAAGTAAAGTGAACGTAAATGGAGGAGCCGTTTCTCTTGGTCATCCGCTTGGATGTTCGGGAGCGCGAATCATTGTTACCTTGGTTCATGCATTGAAGAATAAAGGATTGAAGAAAGGCGCGGCAGGTATTTGTAATGGTGGCGGTGGCGCAAGTGCTTTGACGTTGGAAACCGTTTAAAAAGAAAGGATTTGCGATTATCGAATAACGATTATCGATTGGCGAATGATGCCTTGGACAAGATTGTGCCAGATTACAATTCGCATTCCGCAAATTGTTCTTCGCAGATATTTTCAGAAACAAAGGATTTGCGATTATCGAATAACGATTATCGATTGGCGAATGGGCTCGTAACTGGCTTCCCAATCGCAAATCGTATATCGCATATCGTTCTTCGTTACTCATTAATTTTGTCAGGTGGTAACATACGGCATCTGTAATCTAAGCATTATCCCGTGTAGGGAAGAGCCCTCTGACAAGAGTCAGATGGTGACGCAACTTCTATTTGGAGAAAGCTTTGAGGTGCTTTCCACGCGCAATCAATGGCGCAAAATTCGCAATGGATTGGATGGCTACGAAAGCTGGATTGACGAAAAGCAATTTATTGAGATTGATAAAAATGCGTTTGAGGCACTGAACAAGAAATTGCCTGTTTGCGCTTCCGACCTTGTTCAACTGGTGAAGCACGCCCAATCGGGTTCCATGATTCCTATTGTGGCTGGCAGCTCTCTCCCGAATTATCATCAAGGAAATATTGCCTTTGGCGATGAATCGTACGAGTTTGATGGCGAGATTAACCATCCCGACCCAGACGAAGCGCGCAAGCAATTGGTAGAATTTGCCATGGTTTTTCGCAATGCACCGTACTTGTGGGGCGGACGTTCGCCTTTCGGTATCGATTGCTCTGGATTGATGCAGGTTCTTTATAAAATGGTGGGCATTCCATTGCAGCGCGATGCATGTCAGCAAGCGGAAGAAGGCTACACACTCAGTTTTGTGGAAGAAGCCGAACTAGGCGACCTTGCCTTCTTTGATAATGATGAAGGCCAAATTATTCACGTGGGTATGATGGTTGGACAGAACGCCATCATCCATGCAGCAGGAAAAGTGCGGGTTGATAAACTCGACCATCAAGGTATCTTCAATGTGGATAGTGGCAAATACACGCATAAACTGCGGTTGATTCGCAGGATTCTCGATTAGGAGCTTTTCTTTGTCTCCGTGAAATCGGTTATTATTCCGCTACTTCTTCTGTGTTCTTTGGCGTTCGGTCAACAACCGTCTCATTATCTTTTGGGCCAAACGGAGTTGGAGGGTATTGATATTTACGATTTGCATCACGCATCAAACGGAAGTTACCTGCTTGCCACCAGCAGCGGACTTATCCGATTTGACGGATACCGTTTTCAGAAGATGGCGTGCAGCAATATGTTGATGTCGTCTGTTTTTAATTTGGTGGAGGATAATAATGGAAACGTGTTCTGCAATAACCTGAGCGGACAGATATTTAAGTTAAATGAAGGTGCGTGCGAGCTGTTTGTAAACTTGGCCGATAGCTTGGTTTCTGCTGATATTACGTTGGCTATTGATGATAGAAATCGGTTAATCATTAGCTGCAAGCGTTTGCTAATGGCCGATGAACATGGAGTGCTTCATGTGCTTTCGAAATCGCCTGACTTCGGTCCGTTGGCGCGGTTGACTGATGGAAGTTTGAGCGTTTTTTTTCAGGCTAATCAATCTTTCTTCAGATGGAAAGACGGAGAACTTCAGGAAGAAGCGATTCAAATGACCAGACGCGATGGCGAATCTACAGCGCTGCTGACGGTAAACGATAGCGTTTATGCCTATTACACCAACACATGCCACGTGTTTCGTTTTCGGGATGGGCGGATGGAGCAAATCTTCAATCCTTCCACTTTTTTGGGAAATGAGCACTTGTTTAAACTGCATGTTACAAGCAATGCGCTGTGGTTTACTTCCAGTTCGTTAGGCGTGTTACGGATTGATGCACAGTCTTGGCCGAGTATTGAAGGAGCATTCATTTTTCCGCGGACATTCATTTCTACAATACTTGAAGATGCCGAAGGAAACGTGCTGCTCGGAACGTTTGGACGGGGCATTATTGTCATTCCCAACGAAAGCACAGAAGACCTTGTGTTGCCTGCTATTGACGAAGATGTGATTTCGATTTCACAGGATGAAATGGGCACACTTTACTTTGGTACGCGTTCGGGAAAGCTGCTAGAGCGTTCACCTTATAGCGTTACAAAAACGGTGAGAAGTGCGCAGGTTAAGAGCATGGAAGCTCTTTTTTCTTTAGGTCAAAATCAACTATTGATTGGAGAGGCAAACGGGCTTGTTCTCAATCTGAAATCGGGCGAAGAAACCGCGCTGCCGGTGGGCTCCATCAAAGACCTCCAACGTATTTCAGAAAATGAATTTCTCATAGCATCTAATGGCGGTGCCTTCTTGTTTCATACTACATTGAAAACGGCAGAAAAGATTGCTGACTTAGAACTCAGGCATTATTGTATTGGTCATGATTCCAAAACAAAATCAATCTATTCTGGTACTTCCAAAGGTTTGTTGATTAGAGATAATGAAGGAAATGTGAAAACCGTGAAACTACACGGAAAAGATGTGATTGTTCGTGATTTTCTGTCGCTTCGCGAAATGGTTTATGTCGCCACTTCTGAGTATGGACTGCTTGTTTTTGAGAACGATTCGTTGATTGCAGAATGGAATGTGGAAAGCGGATTAGCCGCAAATCAACTCACCCAATTGACTGTTTATAATGAGCTTTTGGTGGTTGCCACCCTCAGCGGCATACAGCTGGTTGATGCTGAGGGTAAGGTGGTTCGCACCATCAATCAGGCAGATGGTTTGAATGCGCTGAAGATGCTTGACATGGAAGTGAAAGGCGATGAGCTATGGTTGGTGCATTCGGCAGGCGTTCAGAAAGTGATGTTGGACAACTTTAGGCCTTTCGATTTTGTGCCAACTACAACGCTCAAAAGCGTGCTTGTGAACGATAGTCTTTCTGTTTCCATCAATCAGCACGAATTCAGTCCTGAGCAACAAACATTCACGTTTGCATTGAGTACCAACAGTTTGCGCTACCGCAACGAAATTACCTATCGGTACCGTTTAGAAGGTGCGGAAAGCCAATGGCGAACGGCAAGTTTTACCGACAACGTAATAGAATACCGTTCGCTTTCTTCGGGAATGTACACCTTTCGCACAAAGTCCGTTTGTAGAGGAGTGGAGAGTGATGAGGTTACTTACACCTTCACTATTGCTACACCCTTCTACAAAGCATGGTGGTTCTACTTGCTGGTTTCGCTCGGGGTTATACTTCTGCTAATTCTCTGGTTTAGAAGGCGATTGAAAAGGCAGCAGTTCTTGGCGCAGCAGCAAAACGAGCTGAACGCATCTAAGCTCACCGCTATTCAAAGTCAGATGAACCCACATTTCATCTTCAATGCGCTCAATTCCATACAAAGTTTGGTGCTCAAAGGCGATGTAGATAATTCTTACACCTACATCACCAAATTCGCCAATTTGGTTAGGCGAACACTCAATTATTCAGACAAGGAGTTTATTGATTTTAGCGAAGAAATCAAGCTGATTGAGCTGTACTTAACCTTAGAACAATTGCGCTTTAAGGAGGATTTTGAGTACACTATCAATACAAACAATATTGATGATGTGATGATTCCGCCCATGCTCATCCAGCCATTCATTGAGAATGCGTTGGTGCACGGGCTACTGCATCGCAGCGGTTCTAAGCGCATTCAACTCGACTTCCAATTGGATGATGTGCTCATTTGCACCATCACCGATAATGGCGTGGGAAGAGCCAAGGCCAAAGCCATTAAAGATCGGCAGCGCACCAATCATGAATCATTCTCTGTGAATGCCATTCGCACACGATTTGAAATATTGCAGCGCTACCATAAAGGCTCATTGGGTTTTACGTACGAAGACCTCATGCAAAATGCCGAACCAACCGGGACGAGTGTTGTGCTTCGCATTCCTGTTAAAAGGAAGTTTTGATATTTTATGTGTCTATTCTTATGGCCTGATACATAGAAAGATGAGAACGAAATATATTTCTTTTCATCAACGTAGTTTGAGTTAGATTAAGCTGTAAATTCGTAACCCTTGTGTAAGGTTAATCTATGTGGTTATGAAGGAATATTTAACGCTTTCGGAAGCTTCCGAGTTAATAGGAAAGAGTAAGGAAACTCTCAGACGTTGGGATAGAGATGGAAAGCTGTCCGCAGTTCGGGAACCTATGAGTAATTATCGGGTCTATAGACGCGAGCAGGTCCAAAGTTTGTTTTCTGATTTTTTTGACAGGAACGTGGAAGATGTCAAATCGAATTTTGTCGAGCCCGGCAATGATTACTCAGTTTTGGAATTGTTCGCTGGAGCAGGAGGGTTGGCTGTAGGGATGGAAAAGGCAGGTTTGAAATGCGTTGCACTAAATGAGATTGATAAATGGGCCTGCCAGACCTTGAGAATGAACCGTCCAAGTTGGAATGTGCTGGAAGGAGATGTAAAGACATTTGATTTTTTAGATTATCGGGATAAAGTTGATGTCGTTACTGGTGGATTCCCTTGCCAAGCATTTAGCTACGCAGGAAAAAAGTTAGGTCTTGCCGATGCACGGGGGACTTTATTCTATGAGTTTGCCCGAGTTGTTAAACAAGTGAATCCTCCAATTTGTATCGGAGAAAACGTTCGTGGTCTACTAAGTCACGAAAACGGAAAAACTTTGCACGGAATGATTTCAATTTTGGATGAGATTGGCTACCAGGTCGTTCCTGTACAGGTATTAAAGGCTATCAATTACAGAGTGCCGCAGAAAAGAGAACGTTTGATTTTAGTGGGAATACGAAAAGATATTAATGTTCGATATGAATACCCGAAGCCGTATAGAAAAGTGTATAATTTGGAAGATGCCTTAAAAAAGGGGGAATTATTTGATGCCAATGTGCCAAAGTCAACTGGTGCAAAATATCCTCAGAGTAAAAAAGACGTTTTAGATCTTGTTCCACCAAAAGGTTATTGGCGAGATCTTCCGTTGGAAATTCAAAAGGAATTCATGGGAGGAAGCTTTCATTTGGGAGGAGGAAAGACAGGAATCGCAAGACGTATTGGTTGGGATGAGCCTTGTCTTACATTGACCTGTAGTCCTGCTCAAAAACAAACGGAGCGGTGTCACCCTGAAGAAACCAGGCCGTTTACTGTTCGGGAATATGCTAGAATCCAGACGTTTCCAGACAACTGGAAATTTGAAGGGTCAATGGCTCAACAGTATAAGCAAATCGGGAATGCGGTTCCAGTAAATCTTGGAACCGAAGTAGGCTATTCCATTGTCAATTTTCTTAACGAATTCTATGATTCGAAAGGGAAGGAACTTACCTGACTATTTGTATTTCACTTCAATTTCCTTGGCTAAAGTCTGTATCGTTTTTTCAACCACCTTGCTAGCATCGACTTCTAAAGCAACTTCACCAATTGCATTGATTAGTTCAAAATAGAAATCATCTTTTCCAGTAAGTCTATGCCAGAAATCCTTTCCGATAATAACAGGATAAGTATTTCCGATTCTTTTATAGTGAGAACTAAGTTCAGATTCTTCTCCATAAACGACCCCAACAATTAAATCGTCAATTCCAACATTCAAATTATTGGTTCGGGCTAGGGTTCTGACACCATTGAAATGATTAATGATGGTGGTCACATCGTCATGATTTATCGTATTGGGGCCTGCTTTTAACTGGCAATACTTCTTGCGTCCATCAACGGCATCTATAAACTCAACATCAATTCCCTGTGTGGTGGATCCCAACCCTTGAAATAGGGAGCTAATCAGACTTTGAATCTTCATTCCAAAAGAGGTATTTATTGAAGAACCAAGAATCCTAGGTAATACGAGGGCCTTGGCAATACTTTCAGCGTTGTCATTACCAGTTATAAAATTGGCTAGGTATTTAAATAGAAATGGGTTTACGTTGTATTCTGATAGTTTGCTTGCTCTTTTGCAAGCTCCATTTATGTGACTTTGAACAATTTCGTTTCTGAAAAATGTTTTAGCATTTTCAATGATTTGTCTCCGTTGTTTATTGTCCATTTAGCATGTTTTTGCGTGCTAAAAGTAGTAATGTCTAAGGTTAAGAAGTGGAAACTCCTTTTAGAGATAAGTCATCCATTCCTAAACAATTCTGTTTGTTCATGAAACGGAACGGGTCTTAACTTCATAACTGATTACATTCGCCTCAATGAGCAAGCAAATCACGGCCATTATAGTGGATGATGAGGAAAGTGCGCGCAGCATTCTAAAAAGTTTGCTGGAACGGTTCTGTCCGCAGGTGAAAGTGCTGGGAAGCTATGCTAACGCAGAAGCTGCGGTTCACAGCATCCATTCGCTCAAACCGCAGTTGGTCTTTTTGGACATTGAAATGCCCAACTACTCAGGCTTTGAGATTGTCAACTTCTTCGAGAAGGTAGAATTTGAGATGGTGTTCATTACCGCTTACGACAAATATGCCATCCGCGCATTTGAAGTATCGGCAGTCGACTACCTGCTCAAACCTATCGATATTGATAGACTGAAAGAAGCTGTAGAACGTGTAGAAAAGCGAGTGGGGCAGGCGAGTAGTGTGGATCAACAACTGCTTTCAGAAAGTCTTCAAAGCAAAGAGATAAGTCGTATTTCGGTTTCCATCAAAGGATACCAGACCATTTTGGAAGTGGCAGATATTGTGGCCATTGAAGCCAATGAAAGTTACAGCCATTTGCACATGTCCGATGGAAACGTACACCTCATAAGCAAGAATCTCAAGCATTTCGAAATGCTGCTGGCAGAAAACCCTCGTTTCTTCCGCACCCACAAGTCGTGGATCATCAACTTGGACAGCATGGAGAAATACCAACGAAGCTCAGGCGACATCATTCTCAACGGTGGGCTTATTGCCAAACTATCCAAGTATCGCAAAGAGGAGTTTGAGAGTGTGGTGAAGTAGTCGATAGTCCACAGACCGCAGACCACGGACTATGGTCTATCGACCATTCCTGAACCCAATTGTCCGTTCCTAAACGATAATTGACCGCGCCATCTAGGAGGGATACGTTTGCGGTTCATCATACAATCTATCATACATGAAAAAGATTTTACTCTCGGTGGTATTTGCCACCATTTCAATTATGCAGGGATTTTCGCAGTGCGGAACCCCCGTAAATTCAATCAGTGAAGATTTCAATGGTACTTTTCCCGCCTGTTGGTACACGAGTACTGTGTCTCATGTCTCACAATTCCTGTCTTTTAATACTGGATTTGCTAACGATGAATGGATAGTTCTTCCGTTGGTTGACAATGCCAATGGAGTTCTTGAGTTTGATGCACTTAATGCCACTAATAGTCAAGCTGGCCCAGGTAACTTTCAGTTTGGGGTAACTTCTGTATCTGGACCAACTTCTATGGCCAACTTTGAGTTGGTTGAGGCCTTGGACATATACTATGCTAGTTCCGGTGGGTCACTTATTTACACCCATCATGTAATTGACTTTTCTGGTTATACAGGAACAGGACAGTACATCGTGATGTGGATGAGTGGAGCGGTTAGCCGCGAAATGCGCATCGACAACATAACGTATCAAAGTGCTTGTTTCAGCCAGTCTGTAACAGCTTTAGCGCAAGATATCACCGTTCAATTGAATGAATATGGTAATGCTAACGTCAATCCGAGCGTTGTAGACAATGGTTCTACTTCTGATTGTGGAATACCTTTGCTTTCCCTGTCTCAAACGCAATTCGATTGTAGCGATGCAGGAGTCAATCAAGTTATGTTTACTGCTGATGATGGCTCGGGACATATCGAATCAATCCCCGTAAACATCACCGTTGTTCCTCTTATTGATGATGAAACAGTATCAGCCGCAGAAACTAACCTATGTACCAACGGCTCAACCACCATCACCACAGGAAGTTCCAATACTGGTATCTCTTACTATTTAAGGAATGATGCCGACAACTCGATTGTGGCTGGCCCGCTTTCAGGAACAGGTAATCCAGTAACGTTCAATACGGGTACAGTTTCATCCAATACTACATTCAATGTCTATGCAGATATTCCAACACCAACGCCATCGTATGCGGTTGATTTAGATGGTGTGAATGATTACATCACTGCTCCCA
>JBDNJH010000176.1:0-56674 GCA_041687875.1 Flavobacteriales bacterium
AGTACAAACGCCAGTGCCGAGTCTTTCAACTCAAAAATAAAGCTCTTTAGGGCTAACCTTAGAGGGGTTACTGATACTACTTTCTTCCTTTTTCGCTTGGCTAAACTTTTCGCCTAGTCCCCCTATTAATTAATGTGAGCCGAATATTTTGACTTCGTTTTATGGGCCAAGGCCAAACTGGCAAAGCGTTCCATGAATGAAATGTACATGGAGAAATTGAAGGAGAACTATGTGCCGATCTCCGATTAGGCCGTAAGGAAGGTTCTGGTGTTGAGAGCTGCGTTGAGTCCATCAGCATCCATACCACCAGCACTCGCATAAGTAGGCTGCCCACCACCGCCACCTTTGATATGTGCAGCGAGCGGACGAATCATCTCTCCAGCTTTCCAGCCTTTAGAATCAACCAAATCTTGACTGATGACCAAATGAAGTCCTGGTTTTCCATCGCTTAATACGCCAAGTAAAGCCACCAAACCTTTTTCCTTTTTCAGGTCGAAACAGAGGTTTTTGATGGCTGAGGGATCTTCGAGGGAAATGCGTTCCGAGATGAGTTTGTAATCGCCTTTGTCTACAGCTTTAGCAAGTAATTCGTCTTTCAGTCCAGAAGCAGCCTTGGCATTAAAACCTTCAATTTTCTGCTGAAGTTCTTTGATTTGTGCTTGAAGTTGCTGCACACTTTTCAGCGGGTCTTTTGTTTTGAGCGCATTTTTCAACTCATTCACTTCGGTATAAGCCGAATTGAGTTCGTTGAATGCATTTATTCCCGTGACCGCTTCAATTCTTCGGATACCGGCAGCAACGGATCCTTCCGAAACAATCTTGAGCAGACCAATGTCGCCTGTGGCTTTGGTGTGCGTTCCGCCACAAAGCTCAACGGAGAAATCCTTTCCGAAGGTGATAACGCGAACGAGATCGCCATATTTCTCACCGAAAAGAGCCATGGCACCCATTTCTTTGGCTGCGTTTATCGGCACATTCCGTTGTTCATCCAGCGAAATATTTGCACGTATCTGTGCATTCACTTTGGTTTCAATCTCAATCAGTTCTTCGTCAGAAACCTTGCTGAAATGCGAAAAGTCAAAGCGTAAATAATCGGGATTTACCAACGAACCTTTTTGCTCTACATGATTTCCCAACACATCGCGCAAAACGGCATGGAGTAGGTGAGTGGCCGAGTGATTTAACGCTGTAGATTGTCGCTTGTCGGAATTCACCACCGCTTTAAAAGTCGCTTTTGGGTCGCTAGGCAGTTTTCCGACCAAATGAATGATGAGGTCGTTCTCTTTTTTGGTGTCTAAAATGTAGGTTTTTTCTCCATCGGACTCAATAAATCCAGTGTCGCCTACCTGTCCGCCACTCTCTGCATAAAACGGTGTTATATTAAACACAAGCTGATAGAACTCCTCGCCTTTGGCAACAACCTTTCGATAGCGCGTGATAGAAACCTGCGTTTCCAACAAATCATAACCCACAAATTCCTCTCGGTCGTCTTTTCGGAGAATTGTCCAATCCGAACTTTCTGTTACGGTTGCAGCGCGAGAACGCACTTTTTGCTCTTGCAACCCTTCATTGAAACCTTGAATATCTACATGCAAACCTTGTTCTCGTGCCATCAGTTCCGTTAGATCAATTGGAAAACCGAAGGTGTCATAAAGCTCAAATGCAAACTTGCCATCAATGGTCTTTCCATGAAGCGAATTCACATAATTGTTGAACCGGTCAATTCCCTTATCGAGGGTTCTCAAAAATGAAGATTCCTCTTCTTGAATTACACGTGTAATAAGTTCTTGCTGCTTTTTCAGTTCAGGGAAAGCATCGCCCATTTGATTTGCCAATGTTGGAACCAACTGATACATGAATCCTTCTTTGAAACCAAGGAAACTGTAGCCGTAACGAATTGCTCTTCTCAAAATTCGTTTTATCACATATCCCGCGCCCGAATTGCTCGGAATCTGACCATCCGCAATGGCAAACGACACAGCGCGAATGTGGTCAGCAATAACGCGGATAGCTATATCGGTCTGACTATCTGATGAAGTGTATTTTGTGTCGCTCAGTTCCGAGATCTTTGCAATCATCGGGCTGAAAACATCCGTATCGTAGTTGGAAGTTTTGTGCTGCAGCGCCATGCACAGTCGCTCAAATCCCATTCCCGTGTCCACGTGCTTGGCAGGAAGATTTTCCAGCGAGCCGTTAGACTTTCTATTGAATTGAATGAAAACTAGATTCCAGATTTCCACAACTTGTGGATGGTCGTTATTCACCAAGTCGCGACCTGGCTTTGCTTTCCGCTCTGCATCTGAACGTAGATCCACATGAATTTCTGAGCACGGCCCGCACGGCCCTTGATCGCCCATTTCCCAGAAGTTGTCCTTCTTGTTTGCTCTCAGAATGCGTTCGGCAGGAAGATATTGCTTCCATAAATCTTCGGCTTCCGTATCAGCTTCCAATTTGTCGGATTCATCACCTTCAAAAACCGTTGCGTACAGAAGTTCAGGGTCGAGTTTATACACATCAACGAGCAGTTCCCATGCCCAATCAATGGCGTCTTTTTTGAAGTAATCACCAAAACTCCAATTGCCAAGCATCTCAAACATGGTGTGGTGGTACGTGTCCACACCAACTTCTTCCAAATCGTTGTGCTTACCCGAAACACGAAGACATTTCTGAGTGTCGGCTATCCGTACATCTTTCGCTTCGCGATTTCCAAGAAAAATATCCTTGAACTGATTCATGCCCGCATTGGTGAACATCAATGTTGGATCATCCTTCACCACCATGGGCGCGGAATCGACAATTCTGTGCTGTTTTTCCTTGAAAAAGTCGAGAAACGTTTGGCGGATTTCCTTGCTAGTCATACTTGTTTAATCTTTGAATCAGATGCTTTTGGCTATTTGGTTGCAAAATAGCCCGTTGAGCAATTTTACTAAATTCGCGGGGCATATTATTCAGAAAGGCGGCAAAATTAAGGAATAGACGAAGAATGTCTAAGGTCAAATTCCAGTTTGATAAACGTACACTAACCTACAGAAAGGTTGAGATTGGTGCGAAGCAGATTCTCGTCAGAGTTTTCGGCTACTTGGCTGCATCCTCTGTTTTTGCAGTAATTGTAATTCTGTTGTTCTCTACCTTTTTTGACAGTCCAAAGGAAAAACAGTTGAGACGTGAGATTACGGCTTTAGAACTTCAGTATAAGGTTTTGGGAAATCGAATGGCACGGGTAGATCAAGTATTGGCCGAGTTGCAGGAGAAGGATGATGATATTTATCGTGTGATTTTTGAAGCGGAACCGATTCCAAGTTCGGTGCGTCAGGCCGGATTTGGAGGGGTAAACCGTTATCGTGATTTGGAACAATTGGACAATGCAGAGATTGTTGTAAGTACCACCAAGCGGTTGGATGAGTTGACCAAGAAGTTGGTTGTTCAATCCAGAAGTTTTGATGAGGTAATTGCGCTGGCAAAAAACAAAGAAGCAATGTTGGCAAGTATCCCTGCCATTCAACCCATTTCTAACGATAAACTGACCAGAGTTGCTTCTGGTTTCAACTACCGGATCCATCCTATATATAAGGTTCGTCATTTCCATACTGGAATTGATTTTGCCGCTCCGCGTGGAACCGATATTTATGCCACAGGCGATGGAGTTGTGAAAGAAGTGAATTTAAAAAAAGGCGGTTATGGCTATCACATCATCATAGATCACGGTTATGATTATGAAACGCTCTATGCCCACATGAGCCGTTTCAAGGTCAGAGTGGGAGAGAAGGTGAAGCGGGGCGATGTGATTGGTTATGTGGGCAGTTCGGGCACGAGTACGGCACCGCATCTTCATTACGAGGTGATTAAGAACGGGGAGAAAATTAATCCGATGAATTTCTTCTTCAACGACCTCACTCCAGAGGAATACGAAAAAGTGTTGGAGCTTTCGACCCAGTCAAACCAATCGTTCGATTAACGGTATGGCCTACAAGGAAAAACCCATAACCAAGCTCTATTACTCAATCGGAGAGGTTGCGAAGATGTTTGATGTAAACAATTCGCTCATTCGTTTTTGGGAAAAGGAATTTGATATTCTCAAACCGAAGAAGAACGCCAAGGGCAATCGTCTTTTTACTCAAAAGGACGTTGATAATCTCAAAATCATCTTCCATTTAGTCAAAGAGCGTGGTTTTACGTTGGATGGTGCCAAAAAGAAGCTGCGTGAGAATAAATCTGATTCAACTCCGAATGAGGAAATTGTGGAACGCTTAAAGGAAATTCGTGGTTTTTTGGTTGATCTGAGGGATAATCTTTGATTACACCTGCGGCATCGTAGCCTTTTCCCGTACAACCACCCCGAACTCCCTTCCAGAAGCTTTGGCTTCAGCCCATGAGACAAAATCGAAATACTCGAAAGCGCTGCTTTCCAGTTGGTCGTCCTTCAGTTCGCGCATTTTTTCCAGGAACACTTCATATTGCTCATTTTCCGAGATTCTGTCAGGAGATTTTAGCAGTTTACCAATAAGGTCTAAGAACGAGGTTTCGAACTTGAAATAACGGTTTCGCGTGCTCAAATACCGCTCGGTTGAGCGGAGCGCGTAGGGCAGCAGGTTCTTGTTGTTCAACTCTATATGGATGAGTAGGTTGAGCAACTGTCCGAAGCAATAGATGTCCAAACTCTTCGAAATATCTATGTCGTTGAGCAATCGATTGGTCCATTTCAGAGCATCGTTATACTTCTTGGCCCCAAAATAAATGATGGCAATATTGAAGTAGAAGAAAGCCTTCCGAACGCTGTTCAGTTGGTTTTCATACAGTATCAGTCCGGCCTCTATCTGCGGGATAATCTCCAGTCCTTTTTCAAACTCACCCGTGAGGAAATAAATGGTCAGTTCAATGCTGTTCGCGCTGGAGAAAAGCTTGATCTCCAAATCCTCATTGTTTTTGATTTCCATGGTCTCAGGCAATTCGCGCAACTTCTTTAAATAGAAGAAAACCGCCTTAAAATCCTTGACCTGACTGGCCACATAAACGATGTTGGTCAGAATGGAGAAGTAAATGTTTGGCTCCTCTTGAAACTTGTCAAGATTGGCCTCAATATGATCCACATTCGCTTTCAGGTACTTGAACGAATTGGCATAATCGCCCACCCCGAAATAATACGCACTGTATATATGATTGTACAAATATTCTGACTGATGAAAAATATGCTCCGCTTCGCGATTAAGCAAAGTATCATCAATAATTGATTTCAACTTGGTCAGACCCTCCTCCGTGCGCGCCTTCCCTTTCTTATTCAGGATATTGAACAGACGGCTTTTGATACCCCAGAAATCATTGTACACCTCTATCATTTTGGTGATGCGCGTATTCTCCAACATCATCGCTTCCAACTCATCGTCTCCAATGTTCTCGTAGTTTTCCTTTTCTATAAGGAGCTTTTCCCACATAAAAATTTCTAGTAGAGAAGTGTGCTTGTCATACTTATAGGCCAATTTTTTTGCACCGTTCAAAAGCTTTTGGCTTTGTTCGTAAAGCCCTCTTTTGTAAAGTATTTCTGTGCAGTGCAACGAGCGTTTCAATTGCGCATCAATGGAACTGTTGGAATGGAAAGAATCGAGCGACCGCAGAATGACATCATAAAGCCGCGTTTTGGCAATGGGAAGAGCCTTTGCCAAGGCCTGATTTTTCAGATTCTTCTTCATCAAAGCCTCATCATATTCGTCCTGTTTATCCACGGCATCGAACAAAAGTTGGTGATTATTCTTGTCGCCCGCCTGTTTGGACGTATAAATCTTGAAGTACCGTTTCTCGGCCTTGCTCAGCGACTTGATTAGCTGAAATACTTTATCTGAAGAGGTGTTAGACATGTAATTTAAAGTAACAGTTTTGTTTCCAATAGATGGCTTAGAGAAGTAATAAATAGATGATGCCCTTATTCATTCCGCTATTCGGTTGCATCGCCTTGCTCTGGCAGTTTGAACTCAGTACAAGATAAAAACGTGTTTTCATTTACGGGTTCATTTCGTTACTTTTAAGGTAACACATAAAAACCATCGGTTAGACATGTAATTAATCAAATGTTGATGGATGGTTTGGACGTTAGATGTGTAATAATTGCATGATTTGTTGAAAACGCTTAGAAACGTAATTCATAATAGATGTTAAAAGTGAATTAACGTATTGATAATCAATAGAATATAGAAATGAAAAACGGGGTTGTAGTGGTTTTGATATGTATAGAATGGTCACTTACGTGGTTTGCCCGTCCCAAACACCTTGCTTAACTTTAGCCTACCGATTAGGAAAAACAGAAGTCGAATCCTTTAAATAAGAACATGATGAAAAACATTTACAACAATTACAAGGGTCACAAAGCAGTAAAAGGTCTGCTACGTATTTCTGCCATTCTCATTCTGGCCATGGTGTGGATACTTATAGACAAGGGAAACATCTACGGTCAGAGCTTTTCAGAGAAGAGCCAACTTTCCAAACTTTCGTTGGAGCAATCAACGACTTCTCAAACTCCGCTATTTAAGGATGGCGATGGAAGTCGGGATGGAGATTTGCCATTAGAAGGCGATGAAGACAATGAGTTTGTGGTGAAACCTAATCCAGTGGAAGGCGAGCTCGTTTTTGATTTCGAGTTCACAGTAAAAACCTCCATTCCTTTTGAGATTTACGATCCACTAGGAAAACTGGTAGACACAGGCGGTTTTGAACCAGGCATCAAATCACAGAAACTAGATTTTTCGAAATACCCAACTGGAATGTATATCGTTCGATTGAACATTGGCGGAAAGGTCGAGGTTAGGCGGGTTATTAAGAAGTGATAAGTTGATAAAGAGATAAAGTTGATGGAGCGGTGAGGGTTGCGTTCAATCGTAAATCGTAATTCGTAATTCATAATTGGTTCTTTGACATACTGATAAGAAGAAGAAAAGACTGAAATTCAGCACTTTCTATCAGAGATACTTGCCTGTTAGCAGATACTTGCCAACGTAATCGGCAACGCCTTCCTCCAATGTGTGGAATGGTGTGGTAAAACCGATTAATCTCAATTTGGTCATGTTGGCCTCTGTGAAATACTGGTATTTGTCTCTGATATCCGCTGGAGTGTCCACAAAACTGATGTTCTCGGGTTTGTCCATGGCTTTAAAAGTGGCCTTGGTCAAATCGAGAAAGGTTCGGGCCTGTCCCGTTCCTAGATTGTAGATGCCCGAATGTTTTCGGGTCTCCATCAGAAAGATGCAGGTATTGATAACGTCCTTCACGTAAATGAAATCTCTAAGTTGCTCGCCATCTTGGTAGTTCGGGTTGTGCGAACGAAAGAGTTTCATCTCACCAAATTGGGTGATTTGGTTGAACGCGTGAAGGATTACAGACGCCATTCTTCCTTTATGATATTCGTTTGGGCCATACACGTTGAAGAATTTCAACCCCGACCAGAAAAATGGCTTGGTACGCTGGTCGGTGGCCCACTGATCGAATTCGTTTTTTGACTCTCCGTAAGGGTTTAAGGGTTTGAGGTTTTGTATCACGGAATGATTGTCCTCAAATCCAAGTTCTCCCAAACCGTAGGTCGCAGCCGATGACGCGTAAACTAAAGGAAGACCGAATTCAGCACACAGGTTCCATACTCGTTTCGAGTAATCGACATTGAGTTCTTGGAATATCTGATAGTTGAATTCGGTGGTGTCTGTTCTTGCACCTAAATGAAAGATGAACTGAATGAAACGGTGATTGTCTCCAATCCATCTGAAAAAGTCCTTTCGGTCAACTTTGGCCGTCAGTTCTTTCCCATCAAGGTTTTTGTTTTTGATGGGATTGCTGAAATCGTCAACAGCCACTAGATCAACGTAGCCAGCGTTTTTCAGTCCCGCCAGCAGGCAACTTCCAATGAATCCAGCAGCTCCGGTTACAACAATCATTTAATTGAAAATGAAAAGAGTGTTGCCGTCAAAGTCGGTGTTGTATTGCTGAAGTCCAATAGCTGCCGGACCGTCAATGGGAGCACCGTCAATGATGAGGAATTTGGAATCGCAACATTCGGTGTCAACCGCGCTGATGTCGGTGTTATCCATTGTTACGCGGCAATTGTCATCAACAATAAAGGTGCAATGACGGTCGTAGGCACGGAATTCTTCAGGAGAGAACCGATAAACAATGATTCCTTGCGAACCACCAGCAATGGTTACAAAGCCGCCAACAGCAAGCAAAGACGAAAATTCTGGGTTGGAAACCGTAATCTGAAAGTTTACGGGTACGTAAGGAATACCACTTCTGTTGGTTCGGTCGCAGGCCGAAAACACCAAAAGGACTAGCAGCATACTAAAACCCAAGAAAGTTCGTGTCGAATTCATACGGCAAAGTTAGCGGTTACAGCCCATTTGGTTTTGGCTTTATTGCACGGCAATCGAATCTTAAATAATAGACATGAAGTAGTCATAGATGCACGAATTTTTCACGGATAATCTGTTTTATTTCTGTAAAAACCCGTGCATCTGTAGTAGAAAATATGTTTTTCAATAGTTTTTGGAAATAACACCCAATTTATGCGATTTTTTTGTGAGTAATAAGTTCCGGATATGATATGAGGTATTACTTTGGGCTGCTTGAAACGATTAAATCATGCGCCAATTGTGTCCGTTCTTGTACATTCGGAATCTCATTTGCAGAACATATTTGAGCCATGAATTTTTTGAAGCAAGTCTTACTCACCATCTTCTTATCAGTAATTGCAAGCGCAGGATTTGCGCAAAGTTCTGCCACCAAGGCACAAAAGGAGGCTGATAAAAAGCAGGACGCACTAAAGAAAGAGAGTGATGCTGCCCAAGAAAAAGCCATTAAAAGGCATTGGAAAGGACAGGATAAGGAAACAAGAAAACGAATGAAACAGACCCAGAAAAAGTCGAAGAGAAATCAACGGACTAAGAAGTGGTCGGCAAAAAAGAAAAAAGAATAAAATGGATGATTTCGGAAACATAGTTTACGTGTTGGCAGCCATAGCATGGTTTGCATGGAACACTTATAAGAAGTCTCAGAATGGAGGCGAGAAGAAATCTAAGCCTCGCTCAGAGCAAAGGCGGAATGTTGAAACTCGTAAAGAGCAGCCATCTCGTTCTCTGGAAGACATTATTATGGAACAATTGGAGGGAAGGAAAGCTCCTAAGCCAGAGCCAATTCCAGTTGTGCGAGCCAAAAATAATCAGGACAAGTTTTTGAAAACTGATTTGACCCATTCCCATCTTTCTGAAAATTATAAAATGTCATCAGGAGAAATAACAAGACATCGAGTACAGCGCCAAGTACCGAAAGTTAAAATGGAGGTTATAGAGGAAGAAAACCTAATGGATAGTTTGATGCCCAATGGCTTTGATTTGAGACAGGCGGTGGTACTCAATGCTATACTCGAAAGACCTTATAATTGAACTCAAATTAACACCCGTTAACAATTGTTTAACAAATATTGACACACGGATTGATCTTTGCTACTTTAGCCGCGCTTTTTCAGGAAGCATAATTGAAAAGTAAATTGGTATGATAAAAAGACTTCTACTACTTAGTGTACTTATCGTAAATGCGATAGGCATTTCTCAGGCCCAGATTGGTACTGGTGGTGTTTACGGATCTATTGTCGATGATAAAGGCGAGCCCATTCCATTTGCCAACGTGGCCATTCTCGAAGCTGGTCAAGTGGTGACTGGTAGCACCACCGATTTTGACGGTAACTACAAAATCAAATCCATTAAACCAGGTAACGACTACACCATTAAAGCTTCTTCTGTTGGTTTTACTGCTCAAGAAAAAAGAGGTGTCGTTATTAAAGGAGGGTCAAACATTGAGGTAAAGTTCGAAATGTCGGCTGGTGTTAAACTGGATGAAGTGGAGATTGTGGCCTATGTAATTCCCTTAATTGAAAAGGATGGAGGCAATTCAGTAACTGTTTCTGGTAAGGATATAGAAAAGATGGCTGGTAGAGGTGCTGCCGTGGCCGTTACTACCGTGGCCGGTGTTCAGGACAACGATGGTCAGATTGGTAGTATCCGTGGAACGCGTGAGGGGTCAACAAACACATTCATTGATGGGGTTAGAGTGCGAGGATCATCGAATATTCCACAAGCTGCAATTGAGCAGGTTACGGTCGAAACTGGTGGTATTTCTGCTCAGTACGGTGATGCAACTGGTGGCGTTATTTCTATTACAACCAAAGGAGCTTCTAGGGTAACGTATGGTGGAATTGAGGTTGTAAGTTCAGGTGGCATTAAGTATGGCGATCAGAACAAATACCTTTTTGACCCACAAGGGTATCACCTAATTGCAGGAAATATTTCTGGTCCACTCATCAGTATAAAGGACAGAACTGACCCTGAAGGCTAGGCAAAGAAGCCGATTATGGGTTATTTCCTAGCTGGCGAGATTAACTATACTCAGGATCCACGTCCTTCAGCCATTGGGTCTTACTATGTTAAGGAAGATGTGCTTCAAAGTTTACGAGACGAACCAATCGTTCAGTCTTCTACTGGGGCTTCTATTCTACGTTCGGAGCTTATCCGAAAAGGCGATTTGGAATGGACAGAGCAGCGAAGAAATACACGAAGCAGAGGAGTTGTTGCATCAGGAAACCTAGATTTCTATCTCCCTGGCGATGTAACTCTGAAAGTTGGTGGTAACTTGGATTTTAATGATAACCGCATTTACGACTATAATGGGTCACTATTCAACTTTGATAATAACGGAGAGGTGGTAAATAAGACTTGGAGGGTTTATGGCCGTTTTACGCAGCGTTTTACCCCAAAGGCTCCTGCCGAAGGTGAAAGAACAAAGAAATCAGCCATCGGTAGTGCTTACTACAGTATTCAGGCAGATTACTCCAGTACAACACAGAGAACTCAAGATGATGAGCACGAAGATGAACTATTCCGATATGGCTATGTGGGTAAATTCACCACCTTCAAAGAAAAGACGTACGGCTTTGGTATTGATGAGGTAACAGGTCTTCCTGGTTTTATTCAAGGTCCAGACCGAGATACATTGATTGCATTTGAAGGATCCGATGTCAATTCGTCTCTATCAGCTTACACCGAACAATACTACGCTCAAAATCCTGATCCAGATGGAAAGTACCGTAATATGACACAAATCGATCAGGATAGAGGCGCCCTAAGAAACGGTGATCTTCCGCGAAGCGTATATGCTCTTTGGGACAATACAGGAAATCAGTATAACAGCTTTAGCAAATTAGATCAAACTCAATTCAGAGTTATGGCAACAGGTTCATTTGATATAGGAAATCATTCTATTTCTCTGGGTTTTGAATATGAGCAACGAAGCGATGCGTTTGTAGGCTACTCGCCATATACCATTTGGACACTTACTCGGTTATATGCGAATAGTCACCTCGCGCAACAAGACACGGATAATCCAATTATCCATTTTGATTCGAATGGCAACTATACGGATACCATTTCTTACAATCCACTTTACACTCCAGATAACGAGTATTCTCAACGAGGAGAAGGTCAGTATTATATAGACCACAACATTCGTGAGGCTCTTGGTCTTGATCCTACTGGAACCGATTGGATTGATATTGATTCGTATGACCCTGATTTTTATGACATCAGTTGGTTCAGTGCAGATGAACTCCTAAATAACGGAAATAACTTGGTCAATTATTTTGGATTTGATCATACTGGACAGCGATTAAAAGGACGTCCATCTTTCGATGATTTCTTTACAGAAAGAGATTCTTATGGCAACCTAACACGAAAGATTGGTGCGTTCCAACCAATCTACATGGCTGGATATATTCAGGATGAATTTACTTTCAAGGACCTTATCTTCCGTATTGGTGTTCGTGTTGACCGATATGATGCCAACCAAAAGGTATTGAAAGACCCTTACCTACTGTACGAGGCATTTACCGCAGGAGAAGTAACCGTTCTAGATGGTGTAGCTCAAACACACCCAGGTAACATATCAAATTCTGCTGTTGTTTACGTAAATGATGTTTCAAGCCCAACCGCTATTGTCGGTTATCGTGAAGGGAGTGTTTGGTATGATGCGCAAGGGATTGAACTGTCAGACCCATCAATATTGCGAACTGGAAGCGGAATAGCACCGTATTTAATTAACCCAGATCAGGAAGTAATCTCTTCAGGAGCATTCAAGGATTATGTACCTCAGATTAACGTGATGCCCAGAATCTCATTCTCATTTCCTATTTCTGAGAATGCACTCTTTTATGCTAACTATGATGTTCTAACACAACGTCCGCTTGACGGGAATAGATTGGATTTGATTGATTATCTCTATTTGGAGAATAGAACAGATCGGGTAAATAATCCTAATCTGAAGCCAACAACTACGATTGAGTATGCTATCGGATTTAAGCAAACACTTGGCAAACGATCGGCCATCGAATTAAATGGTTTCTACCGTGAGATGAGAAATCAAATAGCCACGGTGCGTGTTACTGAGGCATATCCAAGAACCTACACCACTTTCGGAAACCTGGATTTCGGAACGGTAAAAGGACTTACTGTGTCCTACGACCTTCGTAGAACCAAAAATATTCAAATGCGATTGGCATATACACTTCAGTTCGCTGACGGTACAGGTTCAAGTGTAGAAACAAGCGTTGGCCTTGTAAACGCAGGGTTTCCTAACCTTAGAGTTATTCAGCCACTCGATTTTGATCAACGACATAACGTTGTTGTTTCTGCTGATTACCGATTTGGTGAAGGAAAGAACTACGATGGCCCCAAAACCGTTACTAAGGGAGGAAAAACCATCAATTGGTTACAAAACTTTGGTGTCAATGCCATTATCCGCGCAGGTTCTGGTAATCCTTACTCACGTCAATCCAACACAATTCCAATAGCCCTAGGTGGTAACACATCCTTCATTCAGGGTTCAGTTAACGGCTCAAATCTTCCATGGCAGTTTAGAATTGATATGAGAATTGACAAGGATGTTAATATCAAGTGGAACAAAGGCAAAGAAGGTAAGCCAGCAAAAAGATCCACCTTGAATATCTACGTGGATCTTCAAAACCTACTTAACACGGCCAACGTGCTAGGTGTGTATCGCAAAACAGGTAATCCAAGTGACGATGGTTATTTGGCAGATGCCGCAAGTCAAACCTCAATTCAATCTCAAACTGACGAACAATCATTCCGTGATCTGTATGCAGTAGCTATTAACAACCCATTTAATTTTTCGCGCCCGAGAAGGGTTAGATTGGGTCTTATGTTAAACTTCTGATAGTTTGAAACGAAAAAATTAAAGGTCATGTCAAAACAAGTTAAAGTATTAGTAATTGCAGCGATTATGATTAGCATCGCTAATCTATCATTCGCAGAAAAGACAAGAGGTCTTGGAGATTCTGGCAACAAAACATCAGGGCCTAAAGACCTTGCTGCAGATTGTGCTCCTCCGGCTGGGAATATTAATCTCGAACTCAATAATGTTCGCGCCAAAATTCAGACTGGAGGAGATATGTGGCAGGATCTTGCCACAGGAAATCCATCTTATGAAGTGCCAAAGAATGGAGGCGTTCATTCCATATTCTCTGGTTCGCTTTGGATGGGAGGAGTGGATGTTAACAACCAATTGAAGGTGGCTGCCATGAAATTCCGTCAGGGAGGATATGACTTCTGGCCTGGCCCACTAAATACGACAACTGCGGAGATTGACCCACAGACCTGTGCCCAATATGATAAGTTTTTCCGTATTACAAGAACCGAAGTGGATGAATTTGTGGCATGGTACCTCTGTTCTCAAGATCCAGATTGCGATGAAGGCATCGACTATGCAGGCTATTCAATCCCCGCTTCAATTCTAAACTGGCCAGCTCACGGAGATGTGGCCATGGGACAAGACTACAACTTGGCTCCGTATCATGATGCGGATGGTAGTGGAAACTACAATCCAGAAGATGGTGGTGATTATCCATATTACGACCTCAATCCATCAGAATTTAATTGTTTGATTGATAGAGAAGTTAAACTTTTCGGTGATGAAACACTTTGGTGGGTATTCAACGATAAGGGAAACATCCATACCGAGACAAATGCAAACCCTATTGGTATGGAGATTAGAGCTCAGGCTTTCGCATTCTCTACCAATGATGAGATAAATGACATGACCTTCTATAACTATGAGCTTATCAATCGAGGTTCATTTACCCTGAACAATACGTACTTTGCACAGTGGGTTGATCCCGATCTTGGATTTCCTCAGGATGATTATGTTGGTTGTGATGTAAGACGTGGACTAGGATATTGCTACAATGGATTTGCGGTTGATGGAACTGGTGGGCCTCAGCAATATGGTGCCAATCCTCCAGCCGTAGGGGTTGACTTCTTTCAAGGGCCATACCAAGATAACGATGGAGTGGATAATCCGCTATACACCAATGGTGAAGTGGCACAGGCCATTAGCGAAGGCGGTATCGTTTATAAAGGTATCGGTGTTGGATACGGAGATGGTAAAGTAGATAACGAGCGTTTTGGTATGAGAAGGTTCGTATATCACAATAACGCAGGTCAAGGAAACCAAGCAACTCAGGATCCGAATACCGGAGCGGATTACTACAATTACATGCGTGGTATTTGGTTGGATGGCGCTCCTATGTGCTACGGTGAGACAGGACATCCAAGTGGTGGTTGCGATCAAGGAACATTGGCAGGCTATATGTTCCCTGGCGATTCTGACCCGTTTGGTTGGGGAACCGGAGGGTCAATCCAGCCTACCTGGACCGAACAAAGCGCAAACACTGTCCCTTTCGATAGAAGGTTTATGCAATCAGCTGGTCCGTTCACCTTGGAGCCAGGTGCGGTTAACGACATTACGGTAGGTGTCGTTTGGGCGCGTGCCACAAATTCATCTGACCCCTACGAATCGGTAGAAAAGCTTCGAGTGGTAGACGATAAGGCACAATCGCTGTTTGATAACTGCTTTGTTCTTATTGACGGGCCAGACGCACCCGAATTGAGCATTGTAGAATTGGATAGAGAATTGATTCTTACGCTGTTTAACCCATCTTCTTCAAACAATAAGAATGAAGATTATGCGCAAATCGACCCGTTCATTGCGTTAGACCCACCAAACATCACAAACAATATTTTCAGGTTTGAAGGGTATCAGATATTCCAATTGAAGAACGAAAGTGTTTCTTCATCTGAGCTCAACAATCCAGACGTTGCACGTATGGTAGTTCAATGTGATATTAAGAACATCGACCCACTTACCAATCAGCCAATTGGTCAGCTTGTAAACTTTACTTTTTCAGAGGAGTTGAATGCGAGTATTCCAGTTGAAATGGTAGATGGTTCGAATGACGGCTTGAAGCATTCATTCAAAATCGTACAAGATCAGTTTGCAACCACCGACCGACAGTTGGTTAATCACAAGAAGTACTACTTCATGGCGGTGGCCTATTCTTACAATAACTTTAAAACATACGATCAGACCGATCCACTACAATTAGATGGTCAGAAAGCACCGTATTTGGCTGGACGTAAGAATGCTTTTGGAGGTGCAATTGCTTCAGTAGTTGCCATTCCGCACAAAACCGAGCCAGAGCAACGCGGAACCGTTCTTTATGCTGAGTATGGAGACGGCCCGATGTTAACACGGGTCGAAGGTCAAGGAAACGGAGGCCGCAACCTTACACTTGTTCGGCAGAGCATCCGAGACATTCTTGCTAGCCCTGATGGGCGTGCAAAAGAAATTACCTATGCTAACGGTGCAGGCCCAGTTGATATTAAGGTTATCGACCCTAAAAATCTTCCTAACGCTGATTTCGTGTTCAAAATGAACGATTCTATCACACTTGGAGACCTCAGCGATGCATATTGGACATTGGAATGTATCGGAGGCAATTGCCCCCCACTAGTGTCTCAGGTTTCTGACTCATTGAAGGTTTGGTCTTCAAAACCGAATGGACTTTCTAACGGAAATGAGCAATTGATTCCGCAGTGGGGGCTTTCCGTTTTCTTAGAGCAGACAATAGATCCGGAGTGTAACAACAACGAAGCGGTAATAGACGGTCGTATCAGCTTTTCAGGAACAAAATTTTGGTTGACTGGAATTCCTGATGTTGATGGTACATCTCCCCTTAACTGGATTCGCAGTGGTACTGTTGATGGAATTGATTACGGGTGCGATGATGAACAGATTTACGAAAAAATACTGAACGGTACATGGGCACCCTACAAGTTGGCAAGCCACGCTGATAGTGTGATGTCTCCAAGTTGGAGCAAGTTCAAAACACTAAACGATCTTGAGAATTTGGCAAGTGTGGATGTGGAGATTACGGATGATAAATCAAAATGGACACGCTGTCCAGTATTTGAAACGGGTGACTCGTATAATAGTCAGGGAGTTCCGTATCTGCCTTCTATCGGAGGGGCAAAACGCTTCAACCTGCGGATGAGTCCATCTGTGGATAAGGAAGGAAAGCCAGACGGATCAGGCACAATGGGAATGGGATGGTTTCCAGGGTTTGCTATCAATGTTGAAACTGGCGAGCGATTGAACATGGCGTTTGGTGAGAATTCTTGGTTGCAGCAGAGCAATGGTGCAGACATGATATGGAATCCAACGGATGAGTTGTTCGGAAACTTCAATCAGGATCTTGGCTTCCCAGATCCAATTTTTGGAGGAGGTCATTACATCTACGTGTTTGGACATAATGGCGATAGCCCGAATGACGATGTGCCAGCTTATGACGAAGGAGCTTTCATCTACAGCAAACTATCTGAAAACAATTTCGATCCGGGCGATCCGTCAAAAAGACGTGTGTTTAAGGATGCTATGTGGGTCGGCATGCCTTTGCTTGCTCAAAATGGCAAATTGCTAGAGAATATTGTGAATTTCAGCTTGAGAGTAACCAAACCTTATAGGCAGAATTTTGCTCCGGGTTGGTCAGTTGCTCAACCTGAGAACGACAACCTTCCGATGTACACCTTCTCAACATCTGATTTTGCAACAGTAAGAACCGATTTGCCAACTGCTGAGAGTGCTTTAGACATTATTCGTGCTGTTCCTAATCCTTACTATGCACATTCTGGATATGAGCAAACACAGCTTGATAATGTTGTAAAAATCATCAATCTACCAGTAGAATGTACGGTTAGTATCTACACGGTGAATGGAATTCTAGTGAGAAGGTTTAAAAAGGATTCACCAATCACATCATTGGATTGGGATCTTAATAACCACCAGAAGATTCCGGTAGCCAGTGGAGTGTACCTGATTCATATTGATGCTCCTGGCATTGGAGAAAAAGTGATAAAATGGTTTGGAACCATCCGACAACTCGATTTGAACTCGTTTTAAAAGGTTAGTCCGAATAGTTTCCATAGAAGAATAAGAATATGAGAAGAATAGTAAGAATAGGTTTCATTGCACTCTGTAGCGGTGTGTTTGCATTCCCATCGTTTGCAGGCAATTCAGACCGTGCCGGACAGGCTGGGGCTACGGAATTGCTCATCAATCCTTGGGCAAGGAGCTCTGGTTTTGCCAGCGCAAACACGGCTTCGGCAAGAGGTTTGGAGGCTCAATTTCTCAATGTGGCAGGTATGGCCTTCACCACAAAAACAGAAATTCTGTTTTCAAACACGCAGTGGCTGGTCGGGTCTGGTGTAATGATTAATTCTTTTGGTCTTTCTCAGAAAATCGGTGAAGCGGGCGTTATTGGTGTTAGTGTAATGAACATGAGTTTTGGCGACATTGACATCACCACTTCAGAATTGCCTGACGGTGGAAATGGAACCTTCTCTCCTAATTATCTCAACATTGGAATCTCCTACGCTAAGAGCTTCTCAAACAGTATCAATGGAGGAATTACTGTTCGGTTTATCAATCAGAACATTTCTAACCTAAGTGCCTCTGGAGTTGCCTTTGATGCTGGTATTTCTTATACCACCACATTGGGAAACAGAGACAAAGAGAAAAATAAGGATAATGTTCAGTTTGGTATCTCGTTAAAAAACGTAGGTCCACCAATGAAGTATAGTGGAGATGGGCTTTCTGTACGAGGCACAGTTCCGGGAGGAGATAACAGCTTGACTTTGGAGTACCGTTCTGCGAAGTACGAAATGCCATCATCTCTCAACATTGGAGTTACGTATCATTGGAGAGACAACAAATTGGTGAATAGAGTTACCGCAGCTGGTAACTTTACATCAAACAGCTTCTCTAAAGATCAATTTAACTTCGGACTCGAGTATTCTTTCAAGGACATGTTTATGCTAAGAGGTGGATACCAACTTCTATTCGGCAAGGGAGGAAACGACATTGCAACTTCTGCTTTGGTTGGCCCAACCGCTGGAGCAACTGTTGAGTTTGGTCTTGGTAAGAAGGGTGCCGACAAAAAGACAAAGTTGGGTATCGATTATTCTTATAGACTCACCAATCCATTTACAGGAGTTCATGCAGTAGGGCTTCGGTTAGCATTCTGAGCATATATTCTTAACTTTATTGAAAGAATCCCGATATAATTCGGGATTCTTTTGTTTTACACACCACTAACGTGAGCGACCATGAGTACCTATTTAACGCAGGAAGGACTAGATAAGCTAAAGAAGGAGATTGATCATTTGAGAAGAGTGGAGCGTCCGTCCATTTCGCAACAGATTGCAGAAGCAAGAGATAAGGGAGACCTTTCTGAAAACGCGGAATACGATGCCGCCAAGGAAGCACAAGGCTTGTTAGAATTGAAAATTTCTAAGCTAGAGGCTACGTTGAGCGATGCCGTGGTGATAGATGAATCTAAGTTGGACACCGATAGAGTGCTTATTCTTAGCAAGGTGAAGCTTAAGAATCAGAATAACGGAATGGAAGTAGAATACACCATCGTTCCGGAAACAGAAGCAGACTTGAAGGCCAAAAAGATTTCGGTAGAATCGCCTATTGGCAAAGGACTTTTAGGAAAGAAGCTAGGTGAAATGGCTGAAATTCAAGTGCCTAACGGAACCGTGAAGTTTGAGGTTATTGCCATTGGCAGATAGAATGGCAAGCATTTTTACCAAAATTATCAATGGCGAAATTCCGTGCTACAAAGTAGCCGAATCGGAAACCTGCTTTGCATTCTTAGACATCAATCCACTTTCAAAAGGGCACACGCTTGTAGTTCCCAAAAAGGAAGTTAACTACATTTTCGATGTAGAAGATGAACTTTACTTGGACTTGATGCTATTCGCCAAAAAAGTAAGCAAGGCAATGGAAAAGGTGATTCCATGTGCACGAATTGGTGTTACCGTAATTGGACTGGAAGTGCCTCATGCACATGTTCATCTTATTCCCATAAATGGAATTGGCGATATGAATTTTGCGAAGCCAAAATTGAGCTTTTCCAAAGACGAGTTGGCAGAAGTGGCACAGAAAATAGCAGCCGAAATTCGCTAACCTTTCCTGTCGGGATTTTCTTTAATGAAGGAAGCCCAACCCGAATAACTTTTGGAGCTTGATGATACGCCAGAACTATTGAAATGATGGCAAACAGCAGCGGCCAGTCCATCGGTTGCATCAAGCGGAAACCCTTCCATTTTTGTTTGCAGAAGCGTTTCCAACATGCCGCTTACTTGCTCCTTGCTGGCATTTCCATTTCCGGTAATTGACTGCTTTATCTTCTTAGGCGAATATTCCGAAATGGGAATGTTCTGAGACAATGCAGCTGCAATGGCAACGCCTTGAGCTCTACCTAGTTTGAGCATAGACTGCACATTCTTGCCAAAGAAAGGTGCTTCAATGGCCAATTCATCAGGATGATACTCGCGGATTATCTCAATCGTTCGGTCAAAGATCTTTTTCAGTCGGGTTGGATGATCTTTCATCTTATCCAACTTTATTACACCCATGGCCAGCATGGTCATTTGCTTTCCTTGGATATGGATTAACCCATAACCCATGATTACCGTTCCAGGGTCGATTCCTAATATGACCTTATCCGTTTTCATGCAGGACGGGACAATTCAGAAAGAATGATGGAAGTGGCGATTCCAGCGTTCAGCGATTCCACTTTCTGCTGCGTCTCATTGTTCGGAATAAATGCCAACGCATCACATTTTTCATTGACGCGAGCACTGATTCCGTGAGATTCGCTCCCTATCACTAAAGCTATTCTTGAAAATTTCGGTAGTTTATAAATTGATTCGCCACTCATGGCAGTTCCCAAAATCGTAAAATCATGCGCCTTGCACTCATCCATAATTACCGAAAGATTTTCATAACGAATGTTGACATGAAAAAGCGCACCCATCGTGCTCTGAACCACTTTTCGGTCATAACCATCAGCACAATCTTCTGAGCAGATAATCGTATCAACCCCAAACCATTTTGCGGTTCGGATAATGGTGCCCACGTTGCCAGGGTCGTTGATGCCATCTAGGATGAGAATCAACTTTGAATTCCAATCTATTTCCTTGGTTTTAGGAATTTTGGCAACTGCCAAAATCCTATTCGGACTTCGTAATCCCGAAATACGCTCTAATTCGTTTTGCTTGATGAAGTGAACGAGCGAATCATCCGTATCATTCAGAAAATCTAGGGTTTCCGTGGTATAAATTGCGCCAACATCAAAACTAGAGTTGATTAACGCTTCCACCGTTTTTACACCTTCTACCACGAACAAACCCCTTTCCTTCCGGAACTTTTTCTGTTGCAAAGCCCGTATGTCTTTGATGTCTGAAGCGGAGATTGGCAAGGCTTGGTGCGGTTTGTGGTAAGTAAGAAAGCTGTTCTAACTTTGCCCAAAGGTCAGAAATTCAAAACAATTTGACGATCAAACACCTTTCGTGGTATTTCTTGCTGGTCGTTTCTGTTGTTGCAGTGTCGTGTTCGCCTACACGAAAACTGGCAGAAGGTGAGCATCTGCTCGTTAAAAATGTGGTTCGCAACGATAGTAAAGTTGTTTCCAAAGGCGATATGGAGAGCTTCATTCGCCAAAAACCGAACAGGAAATTATTTGTTTTGGCATTTTTCAGATTCCATTTACAGGTGCATAATCTGGTAAATCAGGAAAAGCTTGAAAAACGTGTTGAGGTTCTTGAAGAGAAGAACGAAATACGCAACGCCAAGCGAAAGTTGAAAGGTAAAAAACCGAAGGATAGGCGTAGGTCTTTTTGGGAATGGTTGGCAGATGTTGGTGAAGAGCCGGTTATCTACGACCCGCTTATTACTCAAAAATCTGCCGAACAAATTGAAATTTATTTACGGGGAAAAGGCCATTTTAATGCAGTTGTAACTGATTCGGTAGTATTTAACGACAAACGGAAGAAGGCGAAAGTCTATTACAATGTGAAAAGCGGAGTGCCGTATACCGTAAGGAATGTTAACTACGAGATTGCAGATTCGCGATTGGCACGATTGAGTAGGCCCACACGAGGCCGTGACCGTGTTCTCAAGGACGGAATGAGCTATGATGTAGAGAAATTTCAGGAGGAACGGGAACGAATTGACCGCAACCTCAAGAGCAATGGCTACTATGCCTTTTCGGATGATTACGTTCGTTTTAAGGTCGATTCTAATCTTGGCTCTCATCAGGTTGATTTAGAACTATCCATTGCTGACCCTGAAAGAAAGGATACGATAAGGGTAAAGGAAACCGGTCATCATACCTATAACATCAGATACATATACGTACAAACAGACTATAACGCCAAAGGCGGAAATGCAACGGATTCTGACACGCTCGTTTACAATGGAGTTCAATTCATCTATAAAGGAAAGTTCCGTCACCGGCCAGAAATGTTGCTTGATAAAATCTTCTTTAAAACCGGGGATCTGTATAGAGTTAAGCGTGGTGAGCTGACATATCAGTATCTCTCAAGTTTACGTGCATACAAATTCATCAATATCTCCTTTACCGAAAATGTTGAAGAAGATGGGCAGCATGTTTTAGATTGCTATGTCAATCTAACACCAGGCATGAAGCAAGCGTATGCCATAGAGGTTCAAGGTACTAATACAGAAGGAAATCTTGGGGTTTCTGGCTCTTTGGTTTATAAAAACAAGAATCTTTTTAGAGGAGCCGAAATTCTTCAATTCAGGTTTTCTGGCGGTCTTGAAACGCAGGTGGTAGCGAGCAATATTGAGACCAATAATATTGGTGGCATATTCAATACGGTCGAGCTTAATCCAGAAATTAGTTTGGTGTTTCCGAAGTTGCTTGTGCCCTTCAAGCCGCAGCGCGTGGTACGTTATGGCGACCCCAAATCAACGGTTTCGGTCGGATACAATTATCAGCAACGACCCGATTACACTCGCTCTATTTTTACAGGGAAGTTCGGTTATCAGTGGATGCAAAATCAGAATGCAAGACATTATCTCAATCCCATCGAAATAAACTTTGTTAACATCTATAACGAGTCAGATTCGTTCATAACTCGGATAAACAACCTTGGTGATAACCTATTGCGAAACACCTTTAGACCGCACATTACAACCACCACCAACTATACTTACATTTTTACCAATCAGCAACTGAATAAAAAAGGAAATTTTAGCTATTTCAAAGCACGATTAGAAAGTTCGGGCAACATTCTGCGTGGCATTATGGCTGTTGCACAAGCTCCAAAGGACGCTGATAACAGCTACCGAATCTTGAATATTCCTTTTTCGCAGTATCTCAAATATGAGATTGATTACCGTAAATATGTGCAGGTCAACAGCTTCAGCCAATTGGTCTTCCGCGTCAATCAAGGAATTGGATTGCCCCTTCTCAATCTGGGCGTGCTTCCGTTTGAGAGTGCCTTTTTTGGTGGTGGAGCAAACGGAATTAGGGCATGGCCAGCGCGGTCGTTGGGGCCAGGTGCGCTCCCTAAGGCTCTGAATCTTCTCGATCAGTTTGGAGATATTAAGATTGAGTTTAACCTAGAGTATCGTTTTGACATCTATCGTTGGTTCAAAGGCGCTCTCTTTGCCGATGCTGGTAACGTCTGGCTCATCAGAAATGATACTGATCGACCTGGAGGGTTGTTCAAATTCAAGAATTTCTACAAGGAGTTTGCATTAGGTGCTGGGGTGGGTATCCGTTTAGACTTTAGCTTCTTCATCATACGTTTTGACGTGGCAACTCCGTTCCACGACCCTGGCCGCCCCGAAAACGACCGCTGGGCTATTCAATATTTTCAATGGAGAGATGTAAATCTCAATTTGGGAATCGGTTATCCGTTCTAGACATTCTTTAGCGGGCGTATTCAACTGCTGTGGCGAGCATCTTCGCTGGTGAACAGATGCCAAGAGCGTCCTCGCTTTTAGTTTGTCATTCACTTCCTAACTTACCGCCTGCTTTCATAAGCATCCTCTCCCATGAGCTCTCAAAATCTCGGTTCGAGAATTTCTTAGATTTGCACCCCAAAATTTATTTAGAATGACCTACGATAAGATTGCAGAATTACTAGGAGATAACGCAGATTCGCTGCTTAATCATAAAAGCACAACTATTCCAAAAGAGATGTTTACGCTTCCTGGCGGAGATTTTGTTGGCCGTGTTTTTTCTGACACCAACAGAAGCAATCAGGTTCTTGGAAGTATGCAATCTATTTATGGTCACGGCAGATTAGGAGGAACAGGATATGTTTCCATCCTTCCTGTGGATCAGGGAATCGAGCATTCGGCAGGAGCAAGCTTTGCTCCGAATCCGATCTACTTTGATCCAGAGAATATTGTGAAGCTGGCGATTGAAGGTGGCTGCAACGCTGTTGCCTCAACCTTTGGTGTGCTTGCAGCATGTTCAAGAAAGTATGCGCATCAAATCCCGTTCATTGTAAAGATCAATCATAACGAGTTGATGACTTATCCGAACACCTATGATCAAATCATGTTTGGTGATGTCAAGAGTGCCTGGAACATGGGAGCTAAAGCCGTAGGTGCAACCATTTATTTCGGTTCAGAAGAAAGTGATCGTCAAATTCAAGAAGTTGCTGAGGCATTTGAGTACGCTCACGAACTTGGAATGGCAACCGTACTTTGGTGCTATTTGAGAAACAACGGATTTAAGAAGGACGGTGTAGATTACCATGCTGCCGCTGATCTTACGGGACAGGCAAATCACATCGGTGTTACTATTCAAGCAGACATTATAAAGCAGAAATTACCAACCAACAATGGAGGTTTTAACGCCATTGGATTTGGTAAGACGCATCCAGATGTTTACAGCAAATTAAGTTCAGACAATCCGATTGATCTTTGCCGTTATCAAGCTGCCAACTGCTATATGGGCAAAATTGGTCTGATCAACTCAGGAGGAGAATCAAAAGGTGCTAGTGATCTGGCTGAAGCGGTAGAAACGGCAGTGATTAATAAGAGAGCTGGTGGTCATGGATTAATTTCAGGCAGAAAAGCGTTCCAAAAACCAATGAATGTTGGTGTTGATTTGCTTAACGCTATCCAAGATGTTTACTTGGAGAAGAAAATCACCATTGCGTAGTAAGGGTTCGATGCATCAAACCCTAACATAATGAGCTGGTTTAAACGCATAAAGGGAGGAATTACCACTTCAACCAAAGAAAAGAAGGAAACTCCTGAAGGTCTTTGGATCAAGTGTTCCGGAAAGGATTGCGGTGTCGTAATTCCCACTGCCGAGAACGAGGAGAATCTGTGGGTCTGCAAGAGTTGCAACTATCATCAGAAAATCGGTTCAAGAGAATATTTTCATATTCTGTTTGATGAAGGTCATTTTGAAATCTTCAATGAACATTTGACCTCTGCTGATCCGCTCCATTTTACAGATAGTAAGCCTTACGTTAAACGACTGAAGGAAACCACAGAAAAGACCAAACTCAATGACGCCATCAGAACCGCCATCGGAAAGATGGAAGGTGAACGGATTGTCATCGCGTGCATGGATTTCAACTTTATTGGTGGTTCTATGGGGTCGGTTGTGGGAGAGAAGATTGCCCGTGCGGTAGATAAATGTTTGGAGGAAAAAGTTCCGTTGTTAATTATTTCCAAGTCGGGAGGAGCACGAATGATGGAGGCAGCTTTCAGCCTGATGCAGTTAGCAAAGACCTCTGCAAAACTGGCGCAATTGTCAAATGCCAAGATCCCTTACATCTCATTACTTACCAATCCGACTACGGGTGGTGTGACTGCTTCTTTTGCCATGCTTGGCGATTTGAACATAGCTGAACCAGGTGCATTAATCGGTTTTGCCGGCCCACGCGTAATCAAAGAAACCATCGGAAAGGAACTTCCTGTGGGATTTCAAACCTCTGAGTTTGTGCTTGAGCACGGATTTCTTGATATGATTATTGAACGAAAGGAACTGAAAGCGAAGCTGTCGCAGGTGCTACAGTTGCTGCGGGATTGATTGAAGTCTGTTATCACCGAATTGGTTGACTGCTACAGCGATGACGTTGGCTACGAAGCGCACCGCGTGAAGGACGGAAGCGGCATCCTTTTTTCCGCCTCAGGCGGACAAAAAAGATATAGCGGACGGCCTGACCCGATTGTGGGTGGGGTTTTGGGTAGGCGAGGGGCACGCCCAAAAACTCCTTGAAAAACTTGCTTTCGAGTGGATTGCATAACTAAAACCCTTTTCTATCTTTGCGCCTCGAATTTTTGACGACTAATAAAGAAGCAGATGTATTTAACATCAGAAGTAAAGAAAGAGATTTTTAAGCAGCACGGAGGTTCTGAGACGAACACAGGCAGCACAGAAGGACAAATTGCTTTGTTCTCTCACCGAATTAACCACCTTACAGGTCACTTGAAAAAGAACCGAAAAGATTTTGGCACACAAAAAGCCCTTCTTGACCTTGTAGGTAAAAGAAGAAGTTTGTTGAGTTATCTGAAGGACCAGGATATTGAAAAATATCGTGCTCTGATTAAGGAACTCGACCTCAGAAAGTAATCATATCGTTAAGGATAAGTTGAAAAGGCAATTGTTAGATTGCCTTTTCGCGTATTTAGACGTTTGGTTTGCGCCAAGCACAGATGAAGAAAACAGATAGAAAAGAAAAATAAATAGACGTAAATAAAGAGGAAAATGAAAGCACCAGAAGCAATAAAAACAACAATTGATGTAGGTAATGGCGTACCCATTACGATTGAAACAGGCCGATTGGCCAAGCAGGCCGATGGCGCTGTTATTCTAAGAGCAGGAAACTGCATGTTGATGGCAACCGTTGTGTCTAACGTAGGCGCCAAAGAAGGAACTGACTTCTTGCCGTTGTCGGTTGATTATCAAGAAAAATATTACGCTGCCGGAAAATTTCCAGGCGGATTCTTTAAAAGAGAAGCAAGACCATCTAACGCAGAGATCTTGGTTTGCCGATTGGTTGACCGTGCATTGCGCCCGATGTTCCCATCAGATTATCACTCAGAAGTTCAGGTTATCATTTACCTTATCTCTCATGATGAGAACGTGATGCCAGATGCTTTGGCTGGATTGGCTGCAAGTGCTGCCATCTGTATTTCAGATATTCCTTTCGGTGGCCCAATCTCAGAAGTGAGAGTGGCACTTATCGATGGCAAATTCGTTGTAAACCCATCCAAAGCTGCTTTGGCAACTGCTGATATGGACATGATGATTGCGGGTACAGCGGCCGACATCACCATGGTTGAAGGCGAGATGGAAGAGTGTTCAGAGGATCAAATGTTGGAGGCTATCCGTGTTGGACACGAAGCCATCAAAAAGCAAATTGCTGGTCAAGTTGCTTTGGCAGATCAAGTTGAGAAGTCGAAAGTGAAGCGTACGTATTCACATGAGAAGAACGATGAGGCTTTCAAGCAAAAAGTATATGATTTTTGCTACCCATTGATCTATGATATGGCGAAATCAGGTTCTGCAAAGCAAGAGCGTTCTGATAAATTGAGCGAGATTAAAGATGCTTTTGTAGCTACACTTTCTGACCAAGAAAAAGAATTGCTTCCATTGTTGGGAGGATACTTCAAGTATGCTCAAAAGAAAGCTGTTCGTGCTTGTGTTCTTACAGAAAGAGTTCGATTGGACGGTAGAAAAACCGATGAGGTTAGAGGAATCTGGTCTGAGGTTGATTACATTCCTTCAGCTCACGGTTCAGCTGTTTTCACAAGAGGTGAAACGCAGTCGTTGACTACCGTTACACTTGGTGGAAAATTGGATGAGCAGCGCGTTGATAGCGTAACTCACGAAGGATTCGACAATTTCTACTTGCACTACAACTTTCCTCCATTTTCAACTGGAGAGGCTAAATTCCTAAGAGGAGTTGGTCGTAGAGAAGTAGGGCACGGGAACTTGGCCGAAAGAGCTTTGAAAAAAGCGCTTCCAAAGGATAATGCTTACACAGTTCGTGTTGTTTCTGAGATTCTTGAATCAAACGGTTCTTCTTCAATGGCAACGGTTTGCGCAGGTTCACTTGCGTTGATGGATGCTGGTGTGAAAATCAAAGGAGGCGTTTCGGGCATTGCCATGGGACTTATTTACGATGAAGGAAAATATGCCATCCTTTCAGATATTCTTGGAGACGAGGATTTCTTAGGAGACATGGACTTCAAAGTAGCAGGAACCAAAGATGGTATCACAGCTGTTCAAATGGACATGAAAGTGGATGGACTTCCATACGCTGTTCTTGCTGAAGCCTTGAACCAAGCAAAAGAAGGTCGTCTTCACATCCTGAACGAGATGAACAAGACGCTTGATACTGCTAAGACTGACTTCAAACCACATGCGCCACGTATCGTTGCCATGATCATTCCTAAGGATATGATTGGAGCTGTTATCGGACCTGGAGGAAAAATCATTCAAGAGATGCAAGCCGTAACTGGTGCTACCATCAACATCGAAGAAGTTGACGGAATGGGACGCATCCAAATCATGGGTACCAACAAGGAATCTGTTGATGCGGCTGTTGCACGGATCAAAGCAATTACTGCTGTTCCTGAAATTGGTGAAGTTTACAAAGGACGTGTGAAGAACATCATGCCGTTCGGAGCCTTCGTTGAGATCATGCCAGGAAAAGATGGCCTACTTCACATCTCCGAAATTGAGCACAGAAGATTGGATAACGTTGAAGATGCTTTGAAAGAAGGAGACATCATCGAAGTAAAGCTCATTGCAGTTGATGAGAAAACTGGAAAACTGAAACTTTCACGCAAAGTTTTACTTCCAAAACCAGAAAAAGCAGAATCGTAATTACGTTCTGAGTTAATATTAAATCCCCGTTCCGATATTCGGAACGGGGATTTTTGTTTCAATCCCAGAGGAACACCATCAATGAGAAGCTAGAACTCGGCTGACAAATTTTAGGATTATTCAATCAGGAATATCTTGCAACAGAAGTTTGAGTTCAGCATCCGAAAGACTGTCTTTATCTGCTTTGTCGTAAATAGAAAGTAGATAAACGGTATCGTGAGTAACCACGAAATTGGTATCACTCTAGCGCCACCCGATTTGCCTTTTCCTTTAGAGGCAATTGCCATTCTAATCTTGAAACAACTATTTCCAAGCGCAAATCCTTGCTGTGGGTCTTCTTTTAGGTTTGCCACCAATGTGGTGAACTCCAATTTGATAGAAGGATATTTTTTGGCGAGCTTTTTCAAGCTCTTCTCAAATTTGGGGATAGTTTTTACACTATAGCTCATTAATCAAGTCCTCGGCATCACGTGCTTTCAGTTTACCCGCCCGTACCAACTTCAATTCTTCCACGGCTTCTCTAATGTCTTGCATTAGTTCGGCTTTGGCATCTGAAAGTGGTGTTGCCTCCCTCACAAATGAAAAATTCTTGAGAACCTCCATAAAGAAGGTGGCCTTACTGTCTTTTATGTCGAGAAGTATTTTCATTGCTTTCTGAATTTAAAGTTACTAAAATCAGAATATGCTTGATTGAATGGAAAAAGGGAGAAATCCGCGCCACCTCTCGGTTTAAATGCTGTTTCTTTGCCACCCAAAACCAAGAGAATCACATGCCAATCATCGCCCCATCCCTTTTAGCTGCAGATTTCACCAAACTAGGTGAGGAGATTGAAATGATAAATAGGAGCGAGGCCGACTGGCTTCATGTCGATGTGATGGATGGCGTTTTCGTTCCGAACATCTCGTTCGGAGAACCAGTGATGAAGCCGTTGAAGAAAATCTGTAAGAAGCCCTTCGATGTGCATTTGATGGTGGTTGACCCGGATCGCTACTTGCAGTACTTTAAAGACTGCGGAGCAGATATTCTAACCGTGCATTACGAAGCCTGCCCGCACCTTCATAGAACTATTGGAGCCATCAAAGAATTGGGAATGAAAGCGGCTGTTTCGCTCAATCCACATACGCCCGTTTCTTTATTGGAAGATGTTCTTGCCGATTTAGATATGGTTCTCATCATGTCCGTAAATCCTGGTTTTGGCGGACAGAAGTTCATTGAGAACACCTATGAGAAAGTTCGTAAGCTTAGAGCAATGGCTAATAAACTCAACCCGAATCTCATCATTGAAGTAGATGGTGGCGTGAACTTGGAAAATGCTCCAAAGCTTGTTGCCGCTGGCGCAAACGCACTTGTTGCTGGCAACGCAGTATTCAAAGCTGAAAATCCAGAAGCGGTTATTGCTGGGTTGAAGAAGGCCTAACCTTTCCCATCAACGTAATCCTGTAAGTAACTGAAATACTCCGTCAGCTTGCCATCTCGCGCAATAGAAGCACGTTCCAGTATCTTATCTGGGTCGTTCCCTAAGAACAGCGGAATAATCTTATCAATCAAATCCTGTCCAAAGCCTGAAGAAGCATCCTTAGGCACTTCGCACGGAAGATTGTCCACTGCCATAATGGTGATGCTGTTTTCCGCATAAGCCCCCGCTTCCTCACCAGTAGTTCGGTCATAGCCGTAAATCGGATCCGTAATCGTAGATGGACGAAGCGTAGTCGGAACAGAACCCTTGATGTCGCAAGTAATGTCCGCAATCACCTTCAACTTAAAATCATCAGACCTCACATCTTTCTCCGTGAAGAAATGAGCCGACTTGTTGTCCCAAAAGTGTGCTGAAATAAAGATGTCAGCCACCTTGGTAAACTTGGTAAATGTGTTCTCCCATACGGTGCTGTCCTTCACGAATTCAGCAAAATTTGCTGGAGGCTTACCATCCTTTTCGTGATAATCGAGAATATCTGCATTGCAGTAAACGGGCACATCAAATTCCTCATTCAAGAACTCATGAATGGAAACCTGTCTGATGCCTGCAGTCTCCATCGTTTCCTTCACACCGTTTGCCACTTTGCCACCGCCCGATACAATAATCTTGATGTTAGGAATAGTAATCTTGCGTAACTCATTCCCCATTTCGGTCTTGTCTTCGCAGAGATAAGCAGGCTTCATGTCAAAGCTTTTGTAGCGTTTTCCGTGAGCAATGAGAGCATTATACGCACCTACAATTCCAGCAAATCGGCCAAAACCCAGCACACGGAATCCGTTGGCGTAGGTGAGGGTTTCGTAATCAATTAGTCGGATTTTTTTCTTCAGAACCTCGCGAAGCAAATCCCGATTGTAAGGTTGTTTTTTGATGGTGTGCGAGAAGAAAAGCATGGTTTTGCCTTCTGCAAGCATTTCGTACTTCACTTCTTTTACTCCGAAAATGACATCGCAATCGTTCACGCTATCCGCCAACTCAATTCCAGCTTTGGCATAATCCTCATCCGAAAAACAACGGATAGGACTTCGCTGCACCCGAATCTCTAATTCTGGATATGTTTCCTTTAAATGAGCACAATGCGCTGGAGTTAAGCCAACTCGCTTGTCTGGTGGCGTTTTGCCTTCTTTTATGATGCCGATTTTCATCTTACGAAAGTAGTAACCTTATAAATGAGGATTTATGTTCAGATTGTCGTTTTCTTTCTAAAATGAATTCGTATGTTGGTAAACTGTTATTTTAGCAGCGTGCTTTTATCTTATTCCCTTTAAACCGTTTTACTTATGAAAAAGGCCTTCCTGCTAGAGTTAATCCTTGGTTGTGTTATCGGAATCACGCTTAGTTCGTGCCAAATAAACGCCAATGCCGACTTTGATTTGGAGTTAGACCCAGTGGTTCGGGGTAAGGTCAACCTTATCAATAAATCAAGCAACGCCAAGAACTTTCAATGGAATTTAGCGCTGAGCGAAACGGAGAACGGTAATTACGGTTCGTCTTCCGAGTACGGCAATTACGGTTATTTCGATGGGGAAGTCTCCCATGTTTATATTCAGGAGAATACGTGGATAGAGGTAACGCTAGAAGCAACGGGTCTCAATTCAGCATCACAGACCAAGAAATTGCATGTAAACAATATTCCAACTCAGGTTGCTATTGGCGATATTGTCATTACCAAGGTGAAACTGACCGATGAACTTGGATACGAATGGGATGATACCGATGGAACTCCCAACAGTGGTTCGTATGATGTAGTAGCGGAGTACCCAGATTTGCTCGTCAACAATTCGAATTTATACACCACCTACCCTGCTAATAATGTATTGTGGAATGTGAATATTGAAACAGGGTTACCCGTAACGCTTACAACCGAACACGAAACCTTCGATAATTTAAATGGTTTTTCAAGTGCCAACTACTATTTAGAGCTGGTAGACTTTGATGGACAACCAAGCTCTATTTTCTTGGAGCCAGGCAAACGCATTGGTGTGCTGAACATTGATTTATATCGGCTCACACACAAGCAGAATGGTGGCCGCGATGACAACTACCCTGAGATATACAAGATTGTAGAAGTAGGTTTCGAAGCCGACCTATACATGAATTGGGATTAGTTTAGATAACCATCCCAATCATTACCCGCATTTCTGCCCTATTCGGGTCTTTGAGAATTTCATTCTGAATGATGGTTGAAACGATAGTTTCTGCATTATCAGGATAATTAACCCGTATCTGGTTTTCCTCTTCCAACCAAGTGCGAACTTGGTAGTGGCATTTTTTCTTCAGCGATTTAATGGTCGGTATTCCCATCTGATACAGAGCAAGCGCATTGCATTGCTGCTCAAACTGCGCCTTCATTGGCACCACGCAAAGCTTTTTTCCAAGGAAAAGTGCTTCCGTGGTGGCACCAAAACCCGCTGCACACAACACGCCAGCACACGAAGCCAAGCTTTTCAAGTATTGCTCATTATTAATCGGGCGAAGCCACACATTCTCATCAATAAAACCTTCGTTTCCATGTTTGCTAAAAACCTGCCAGTTCGTTTCTGGGAAACACTTCAATGCTTTTACAATCCGAATATCACTGTGCGCAGGAAGGTAAACGAGGTAATGGTCCTGATTGGAGGTTTTGAGTTGGCGCACTTCCTTGCGCACAATTGGCGTGAAGATGCTCGGATTGTAGCGCTGAAAGTGAAAACCATACGCATCCGAAACGGGCGCGTAATTCTGAAGAATAAATTTGCCCAGCATGTCACCACTTTCCACCACAGGTGCACCTTCGCTAAGTATCGAAGCCTGATTACTCAACCCGATACAACGCTTTTGCGCCAAGATGCACGCCCATGCAGAAACAGGTTCAAAATCAGAGATTATAAGGTCGTAAGGCGAAACATCCAACGAATTAACCTCGCGCACAAACCTGCGCGTGCGGTTGTTCTTATAGGTCTTGGTAAAACTGATGCCGCCCTTTTCGCCAAAGATGAAACTCAGGCCATGAAAGCGATAACGCACCTCAAACGGCAACTGCAATTCACACTGATTGCCACTCAAAAGCACATCCACCTTTCCGCGTTTCTGTAAGTGCGGAATAATCTCCATCGAACGGCTCAGATGGCCGTTGCCCGTTCCCTGAATAGCGTAGAGTATTCTCATGCACGTCTGAAGCTGAATTCCTCAATTAACCCAAAAAGAATTTCCTGACTGCTCTGTTCCACCGCCAAATCTGGCTCAAGCAGGAAGTCTATCAAGAATACATCTTCCTCATAACGGTAAAGGCTCCATTCGCCATCGTTATATTCTAGTGATGTCAGGTTCTCAATCCAATCACCACTGTTCATGTACGTAATCTGACCGTCATCGCCCTTTATGGTCTTGATAATCGGTTTGTGGATGTGACCACAAATCACATTGTCATATCCGTTCGAAATGCCGATTAGCGCCACAGTCGTTTCAAAATCGTTCACATGCTTCACCGCAGCCTTCACGCTATCTTTAATTCGTTTTGAGAATGAAATCTTCTCCTTGCCAATACGCTCCAACCAGCGGTTCACAAATCGATTGAAGAGAATAAGCAGGTCGTAACCCTGCCCGCCTAACTTGGCTATCCATTTCGAGTAGCGCATGGTCACATCAAACACATCGCCATGGAATATCCACGACTTCTGCCCATCCAGTTCCAGCACCACCTTATTGTCAATATGGAGGTTTCCAATCGTCTGACCGCAAAATTTGCGCACAAACTCATCATGATTGCCAGGAATGTAATACACCTGCACACCCTTCGAAAGCATGTTCGTAATCTCCTTGATTACACGGATGTGCTCCTTCGGGAAATAGCTTTTACTGAACTGCCAGATGTCAATAATGTCGCCATTCAAGATCAGTTTTTCAGGACGAATGCTCTTCAGGTAACGCACTAGTTCCTCGGCATGGCAGCCGTAGGTTCCAAGGTGCGTATCGCTGATAATGACGGTTTCCACCGCACGTCTCGTCTCAAATTTCATGGCTTTGGTTTATGGGTTTTGGCATATCGTATTTCTTCGCAAAGCGGAATGCAGCACGAATGGCCGCAAATAAAAAAAGACGCAAAAGCGTCTTAAATCGGAGGTGAAACATGCTAGAAGTTTGGAACACCGTTTGGGAGAAATATTGAGGGTTCTTTTCCTTGCTCCTAATCTGGGAACTTCCGTGCAAATGCGGTGGAATAACTGCTCTCGCCTTTCGGACCATCAAGTCCTTGGTGTTGGTTTGTGCAAAGGAACAGCAACCATCCGCACCACTCATTAAGCACAGATTACCCTTCAGTTAAATGTCAGGTGCAGCCAAGCTTACGAAACCATGTCAATGCGAGAAATTTCTTTCCGAAAATTTCGTGGCAATCGTCCTTTCAATAAACAATCAGCACATTCTGTCGGTCGCCACTCACGTTCTTATGAATCTTTTTGGCCAAGGCTTCGGCCTTTTCCTTGTTCACAGTGCCTTGCTCTTCAATAACGCCATCCTTGTACAAAGCCTCATAGATCCGTTTGGCTGGCAAATCCGTTTCAAACGTGATATTCTCATCCATAAACGTTGCCACAGCATACCATTTTTTGGTGGTCTTCGGGTAGCTGGTCCGCTTCGGATCATTCATGTTATTGTAGGCAGGGTTGGGCACATCAAACGAATGCCATTCTACCTTGATGAGATTTTTGTCTTCCAGATTCGAGATGATCTCGTTGCCATAGTCCTTGTTCGTTTTCAGGTATTCGATTCCATCCACAGTAATCAGACCCTTCTTCACCTTTATCTTCTGAGCATGCACCGCAGTTGTAGCAACAAGGAACAATAGGAAAATGGAAAGCAAGTTCTTTATCATCTTAGTAAGAGTTGGTTAAAGCATAAATCTACGCATTGATGTAACCGAAGCACGGTTGGTGTGAAAAATTCCTTGCAAGCACTCACCGTGCTCCCAAGTCTTCTGCATAACGACTGATGTGATTCATAGCACAACCAGTTTGCAACTAATCTCAACACAAGCAGCAAACCTTCAGGGCTGACAGGGTTTATTCAACTAACTCCCTTAAAATTCCCGAAACTGCCATAACTCCCGTGACGACTGGCATAACTCGCATGACGTTTGGCATAACTCGTATGGTAATTGCCATAACTCCCGTGGAAACTGCCATAACTCGCACGGTAACTTCACCCTAGAATCCAAAATGCTGAACTACCCCTTGGCATCTTCGCTTTCCTATCTTTGGCCAAAATGCAATACGTATGAAATTGTTGGAAGGCAAAGTAGCCTTGGTTACGGGTGGTACGCGCGGCATTGGCAAGGGCATTTGTAGTCAGTTTGCCAAAGAAGGCGCCACTGTGGTGTTCACCTATCTCTCATCAGAAGAAAAAGCCAAAGCCTTGGAGGCTGAATTGGCAGCCTTTGGTGGTGCAGTGCTGGCAGTAAAGTCAAATGCATCCGATTTCGGGCAGACAGAAGCGTTGGTCAACCAAGTGATAGCGCAATTTGGGCAGTTAGATATAGTGGTGAACAACGCAGGCATCACTCGCGATAACTTGCTCATGCGCATGAAGGAAGAAGATTGGGACGCGGTGATGGACACCAATTTGAAATCGGTTTTCAACGTGACCAAAGCCGTTCAGCGTCCCATGCTGAAACAGCGTAGTGGAAGCATCATCAACATTAGTTCTATTGTGGGTGTTCAGGGTAACGCAGGACAATCGAATTATGCGGCCAGCAAGGCAGGCATCATCGGTTTTACCAAGAGCATTGCCAAGGAGTTGGGTTCGCGCAACATCCGTTGCAACGCCATTACACCTGGGTTTATAGAAACAGAAATGACAGAAGCGTTAGACGAGAAAGTGGTGGAAGAATGGCGTAAGAGCATTCCACTAAAGCGCGGTGGCACGCCAGAAGATGTGGCCAATGCCGCAGTATTCCTCGCCAGCGATATGTCGAGTTACGTAACTGGGCAGGTAGTTTCTGTCTGTGGAGGGATGTTGACGTGAGAGAGTTGAAATTTGAATATGACCACCCCGTCCCTTCGGGACACCCCTCCTTTTTAGGAGGGGAGATGGCACTTCGATTCAGCTTACTTCCAGATTTTAATCAAGGCATCAACTCCTCCCCTGAAAAGGGGAGGTGGCCCGATTTTTTCGGGACGGAGGGGTCAGATCAACAAAGGTGGAGTGTCCGCCAGAGTTGGCAGAGGGGAGCAATGTCTAACAAATTTTCAATTCAAGTTTGAGCATAATCTTCCAATATTCAACATGGTTTTTGCTGCTGGCCCTTGTGGTCGGGGTAGCCTACGCCCTCGGAATGTATTTCCGCGAAAAGCGTACAGCCACAATGCCCATTTGGATGCTGCGTGGCTTGGCGGCAGTCCGCGGTATCACCATTTTTATTCTCGTTGTACTGCTGATTGGTCCGTTGATCAAATCAGTCACCAAGCGCACCGAAAAACCAATTGTAGTTATAGCACAAGACAATTCTTCGAGTATTCCGCTGAACAGCGATAGCGCCTTTTACCGTACCGAATACTTAGAAGGACTGGCGGCATTGCGCGCTTCTCTTTCGGACGAATACGAAGTGCGGAGCTACGTGTTTGGCAATGCAGTGAACGAAACCGAAACACCAGATTTCTCTGATGGCAGAACCGATATGTCAGAACTTTTTGAAGAGTTGGATAATGTCTATGCCAATCGTAATGTGGGCGCGGTAATCCTTGCTTCGGATGGATTGTACAACCGAGGCCGCGACCCTATTTACAGCCCGCTGCATCTCAATACGCCCATCTATTCCATCGCCTTGGGCGATACAAGTATCAAGCGAGATGTGATTTTGAAAAAGGTTGACCACAACCGATATGCCTACTTGGGAAATGAATTTCCGGTGGATATAACCATAGAGGCTGAGAAGTTCCAAGGAAAGGACGTAACCGTTCAGCTTTCGGGCGATAACGGCATACTGTGGGAGCAGCGCGTGAGCATCAACAGCAACTCATTCCGCAAGGTAGTATCAGCCAAACTAAAAGCCCAAGTGCCTGGATTGAATCGAATTCGTGCCAGTGTAAGCGTACTAAGCGGAGAACTTTCGCGAAGCAATAACACGCAGGATTTCTTTGTAGAAGTGCTAGACGGACGGCAGAAGGTGCTCATTCTTGCGGCCAATCCGCACCCAGATATTGCAGCCATCAAACGAAGCATCAGCGGCAACGATAACTACGAAGTGGATGCGTTTGTATTGGGCGAAAAGGAGTTCAATACCGAGCAGTACGACCTTATTATTCTGCATCAATTACCACAAACAGGAGGGAAGGGAAGACCCGACATGGATAAAATCCGTGCTTCAACCGTTCCTGTGTTCTGTATTGTGGGTGGCAAGACCGACCTACGCTGGTTCAACGATATGAACTTCGGATTGCAGATAAACGCAGCAAGACAAAGCAAGAACGAAGTGCTTCCTGTTTTTGCCAAAGGTTTTTCGCTTTTCACCTTAGACGAGAATGTGCGAAGAATGCTGCAACGCTATCCGCCACTCAACGCACCTTTTGGGGAATACGCAGCAAGCGGTTCGGCTCAAACGCTCTTCAATCAACGCATCGGAAACGTGGAAACACAGAATCCGCTTCTGCTTTTCAATGATGTATCTGGAAGAAAGACAGCTGTGTTGGTTGGCGATGGTATTTGGCGATGGCGAATAAGAGACTTTGAGGAGAATGGTTCTCACGAGATATTTGATGGAATGCTCTCAAAAGTGGTGCAATTCCTTGCGCTCAAAACCGACAAGAGTCTGTTCCGAGTAAATACAAAAAACCGTTATTCAGAAGATGAGGTGGTTGTATTCAACGCAGAACTCTACAACGAAACCTACGAGCCCATCAACGAGCCAGAAGTCGATTTGACCATAACCGATGAGCAAGGGAAGGTGTACGAGTACAAATTCAACCGAACAGACAACGCCTATCGATTGAATGCTGGAAGCTTCAAAGAAGGAAACTACCGTTACAAGGCGCAGGTAAGCAATGGCGGAAAGGTGCTCGAAAGTTCAGGCCAGTTCATGGTAGCCGCTCTCAAACTAGAAACCACCCGCACCACTGCCGACCACGCTTTGATGTATAAGATTGCCAACGGTTCAGGCGGTTCGCTTTTCTTCCCACGCGAGTTAGACAAGCTGGCAGAGGCCATTAAAGCACGAGACGACATCCGCAACGTGGTGTACGAACAAACGTTGTTCAAAGAAGCCATTCATTTGAAGTGGATATTCTTTCTCATCCTTGCCTTGCTCAGTCTTGAGTGGTTTGTGAGGAAAAGAAATGGGGCTTACTAATTAGCGAATTGGATAATTAGCGAATATGCTAATGGAAATCCGTGTTAATCAGTTCAATCTGTTTTCTGTCTCACCTCAATAGGTCCAAATTTCAGTGGTTGCTCCAATACGTTTAGAACCTGTGAGGAAAGATGATGTAATGTCAGATAAGAGTTGTCTTCGGCATTAAACACAATGACGCAGATTGGATACTTCTCAAAGTTCTGCTGAAACTGCAGGTTCTTGTCAAAAGTAAGGAGTACTTCAAAATTCTTACTCAACATCAGTTCCAGGAGTTCTCCATTCTTCTTGCTGTTCCACCCCATGTCACGAACCGTGTATACCTCATGGGCCGAAAGGTCGGTTTTGAGCTTTTTCGGAAGATTCTCGTCAAGCAACAGCTTCATAGAACTTGCCTATCTGGTCTGAACCAATGAGTTTATTGGCAATTTCCAACACGCCATTTACCTGTTTGCGCGTAACGCTGGGGAAATCATCCAAGAAATCATCAATACTGATTCCCTTCTCCAAATGCCAAAAAAGACTCTGAACAGGAACGCGGGTGCCGCTAAAGACCGGCTGGCCACCTTGAATTTCCTTATCGATGGTAATATGGTCGCTTAATAGGCTCATTACCTCAAAGATAAGCTTTAGGTTCTCGAAATAAGTTACTGAACGGTTATATTCAATTCCCTCACATTTCATACCGCATCTGTAGCTGAAATACGGAAAGTGTTCTACGAAAAACCAACATTAAAGAAGCTATTCATTTGAATTGGATCTTCTTTCTCATCTTTGCCTTGCTCAGTCTTGAGTGGTTTGTGAGGAAAAGAAATGGGGCTTATTGATTTGATGATGGACGGATTATCCAAGATTCGAATTTTAGCAATTGTGTTTCTGTTCTCGGTTTATGCAACCGCGCAAGAAACCAAACTGACCGATTCTAAAACCTTTAAGTTCCAGAACGGAGACTTGCTTTTTCAAGACTTGGATTGTGGAGGTTTATGCACAGCTATTGAAACCGTAACAGAAGGGGTTGACGGAAAGTCGTTTTCGCACTTAGGTCTGGTTCATATTTATAATGATTCCGTAGTCGTTATTGAAGCCATCGGAGAGGGCGTTCAAGTAACACCTATTCAGGTATTTGTTAATCGCAACTTAGATGCAGCAGGAAACCCTAAAGTAATTGTGACTCGATTGGTTGATGACAATTTATCTCTGAAAAAGAAGGCACTGGATTTTGCGGTAGCTCAACTTGGAATGCCGTACGATGATGCTTTTCTCTACAATAACGGAAGCTACTATTGCAGCGAGCTGATTTACGATGCATTCAAATTCGCCAATGACGACCGGCCGTTTTTTGAGCTCCGTCCAATGACTTTCAAAGATCCTGCAACCAACGAGATGTTTCCAGTTTGGGTGGAATATTACGAGAACTTAAAAATGCCTATTCCCGAAGGAGAGTTGGGCTGTAACCCCGGTGGGATTTCTAGAAGTGAGAAGCTACACGTGGTGGCTTCGTTCTATTGAACCATCACAACCAATTTCTGCACATTCTCAACTTTGTGTTTTGTCTGTATCTTCGTTCAAAGCTTAGAATAATGAAAACGCGAGAAGAGTTTCACAAATTGATTGATACGATTGAAGACGATGAAGTGCTACAGGCGTACTATCAACTTATCAGCGGACTCAACGCAGGAAAGAACGGGCAAGTGTGGAATTCGCTGTCTGAAGAAGAGCAAGAAGAGGTTTTAGCCTCTTATGAAGAAAGCTTGGATAAGCATAACCTGATAGATCACAGCTTGGTAGCAGAAGAGCACGCTAAATGGTTGAAAAAGTAATCTGGACACCACGGGCTACCGCAAAGTTAAGAGCGATTATTCGGTATCTAGAATTGAATTGGAACGAGAAGGTAACTCGTGAGTTTGCCCAGAAAACATTCGCGTCAATTCAGTTGATTTCAGATCAGCCAACAATGGGCGAATTAGTTGATGAGAAGAAACAAATTCGTGGTTTTCGAATTACCAAACACAATCGGCTTTTCTATACTGTTGCAGACAAAGAGCTGATTGTCCTCAACATGTTTGATAATAGACAAAGTCCCAAAAACAAACGATACTGAGATTTATTGAACCGTTATGTTCAACTCCCTCACGTTACCCACAGCATCGGTAGCTGAAATACGAAACGTGTTTTGTCCGCTGATGAAATGCTTGCTCAAAACATCTTTCTCAGTCGAGAAGGGTCTTGGCGACAATCGAAAATATCTGCCACTCTTATCTGTTCCAATTCTTCATTGACCGTATAAAGGATTTTGAAGTCGCCCTCAACTACATACCTATATTCGAGTTTTCGATTCTCCAGCAACGGTTCTCGTTGCCCAGAATAAGGCGTGTTCTGTAAATGAATAGTTGAGATGAGGAGTTTACGCGCTAACTCAAATGCTGCGGTTTCTGAGAAGTGCTCTGTGTAAAAATCAACAATGTCCGATAAACGATGTTCAGCAGATCGTGACCAGATTACTTCAAAATTCGTCTGTACTTCGCAAGAAGATCAGTTGCGGAAACGAACTCACCAGCTTCAAATTCTTTTTCAGAACAATCAAGTCGCTTGTGAAGTTCCTCTAATGTAATCGGTTTAAACTCAATATTCATTCTCACATTTCGCAACAAGTCCTCCACTTTTTGAAGCAGACTTTCATCTTCCAGTTGGAGGACTGATTGGGCTAAGTGAATTTTGCGTTGATCAAGTGTCATGTATCAAAGATAAGTTTTTGGTTCTCGAAATAAGTTACTGAACGGTAATATTCAGTTCTCTCACGTTACCCACAGCATCGGTAGCTGAAATACGAAACGTGTTTTGTCCAGTAATGAAACGCTCGTCTTTGGTGTAATAAAGCAAGCTGTTCTTCGGGTCTTGTTGCAGAAGTACCCATTTCCCGTTGAGGGTTGCGGTCACGGTCTTTACACCCGCAAGGTTGTCGGATAGCGTGAATTCCAGACGTGCAAGACCAGCAGTGGAGGTTTGATCTTTGAAATTCTTCGGTGTGACACGAGGAGCGATACTGTCCAGCATCACGGCATAGTCGCCAAAGCTGCGGCTCTTGGTGGTCATCCAATTCCATTTAGCAGAACCACCTTCGCTAATCGGATTTCCATTCTTATTGAAGGAAACCATCAAAGCTTTCGAGGTTTTGGTTTCCGAGAGTTTGTTCATCTCGATGGAAACCGTCATGTAACTGTCTAAAGGAGTATCGAGAATCTTGCCAATGGAATGAACGGGTGACACACAGCCTTTGCAAGCTGGTTTGAGGTCGTATTTGAATTTGAGCGTATCGTAGAGACAGCCGTTGGGAATGTTGAGACGAAGTGAATTGTTGGTGAATGCGTTTTCCTGAAGTGGGTAGAAGAGGTCGGTGATGTCTTCTTTAGGTGCTAAAACCGAGGCCGAATGTTCGTGTCCGAGGATAGAGAAATTCAAGGTTGATTTGTTTCCTGCGTAATCCAATACCTCGATGGAGATTTCGTAGGTCTTTCCTTTTTCAATCTGTACGGTTCCTTGGTCTTTGACTGTTGGATACATGCTTAACTTGTTTCCGGGAGCTATGTAAGAGCGATAAACCTTCAAGTTGTCAATCTTGTTCTTCTGATAGTCGGTGTGGCAATTGACCATGCGTTTCTGGTCGAAGGAAACTTTATCCAATCTCTGCTCGTGGATGATGACTCCATTCACCTTAACCTTCATACCATAAATACCACAAGGGTTGGTGGCATTGCTGAAACGGTCTAGTGCCGCAATTCCAAAACTGAGAATGCCCGAAGCTTTGATGGGAGCAGCTGCGGTGAGGGTGTAATTACCAGTTGTACCTTGAATAGCAAAACCTTTATCGTGGATGAGTCCTTCTACATGGCCGCTTATAGCATGGTTGTAAACGAAGAGTTTTTGAAGTTCGGGTCGCTTATCATCCTTCACTTTGAAACCGTAGTTGAGCGGATTTTCGGGATGTTGCCCGATGGTTTCGCGAATCTCGAAGTGGAGGTGCGGTCCGCCCGAACCACCTGAATTGCCGCTTTTGGCTATCAGTTGTCCTTTCTTGATAGGAAATTTGGAGGAAGTGAAAGCCAAGTCAACTTCGAAAGATTCTTTGGCGTATTGCTGTTCTTTTACATACGCAGCAATTTCTGGTGCAAATTCGCGCAGATGACCGTAAACCGTGGTCTTTCCGTTTGGATGTTCGAGGTAAACGGCCTTGCCGAAACCGCCACCAGCCACGGTGAGTCGTGACACGAAACCGTCAGCCACAGCATAAATTGGTTTGCCTTCCACGCCTCCAGTTTTGATATCCAATCCCGAATGGAAATGATTGGTGCGCACCTCACCGAAGTTGCCCGAAAGGATGAGTTCGCCATCCATAGGGTTTCGGTATTCGGTTTCTTGCGCGAGCGAGGGAAAAATGGATGAAAGAAAAAGGAAAAAAGTGATGCTTCGCATGAAGTTCAAATTTCAGCTATCGTGCTAAGTTGCGGAAGATGGATGATGAGAAGATATGAGTAGTTGGATGTGAGTAGTGAGGTTTGCTCGGAGTGCCGCGTTAGGGATTGGAGCGGCATCCTTTTTTGTTTTTCACAAAAAAGATACAGCGGAAAACCCGACCCCGATTTTTCATCGGGGAAACGCCCAAAATATTCTGTTGTTTGAGTTTACGATTCTGACATCTATAAACGGTATGTTTGTACATTCAATCTTGGATGGAAAACTTGAACACATACATCAGTTCGCTGGCCGGTAGGGTTGAAAAACTGGCGGGGTCTCACGCACAATTGCATGACGAAAACTTGAAATTGAAGTCGAAAAACGATGAATTGGAGCAAGTTGTAACTGAGCAAAAAAATGTGCTGAGCAAGCTGGAGGAACAGAATAAAGTTGTTAAAATTGCAAAGGCGGTCACGGAAGATGATGACGACCGTAAGGAGCAGAGGAAGAGGTTGAATGAATTGGTGCGGGAGGTTGACAAGTGTATAGCACTTCTTAATAATTAAGGACATTCTTTTGAATGGGAACTCAAGCGATAACAGTAAGAATAGCAGGGAAGAGTTACCCGATGACGGTGGAAACACCACAGGAAGAAGAAACCATAAGAAAGGCTGAGCGGCAGATACGGGAGAGGTTGAAGATGTACGAGGATAAGTATGCCGTTACAGATATTAGGGATTTATTGAGCATGTGCGTGTTGCAATTTGCTACCGAGGCGATGGAAGGTGAGGAGAAGGCAGGTGGTGCAGAGCAGGATGTGCTGAAAAGACTTAAGGCGATTGAGCTTGCGCTCGATGCCAACACTTGATTTTAAGTAGTTCGTTCTTTACATAAGTAATACGTAGCGCTGCGAAGCGTTACAACGATTTCCCGCATAGATCGATGTTTGTTAAACTCAACGTTTAAAAAATTGGGATTAAGCTCATGGGTGTTAAAGAAAGGCCTCAACCACATTTAGGTGTGGTTTCGTTCCAGTTTACTGAAGCGGACAGTGGACCTCTGATGCGCTCGGCAGTCCCAATCATGTCATAATTGGAGTTTAATTAGACCAAGGATTTGTGCGGGTTTTTTTTTAACCAAAATGAAGTAAGAAGATGACAATGATAATTGGAGTGGTAGCAGCCTTGCTCGGGATAATTCTGGGAGGCGTGGGAATGATGGTCTACAATAAAAAGGTGGTGAGCGCGCAAGCGGAAGCCATCTTGGAAGAGGCCAAGGAGAAAGCTGAGGTGGTTCGTGAAAAGCGGATTTTGCAGGCGAAGGAAAAGTTCCATGAGCTGAAAGATGCGCATGAGAAGGAAGTCAATCTGCGCAATCAGAAAATTGTGGAGGGCGAAAATCGCATCAAGCAGAAAGAAGGTTCTCTAAACCAAAAGTTTGAGGATGTGAAGCGCGATCGGGAGAACGCGAGACGCGAAATGGAAGATGCCAAAAAGAAGCAGGAAAAGCTTGATGGGCAGTTGGAAATCTTCAATAAGAAGATTGAAGAGGTAGAGCGCGACCGCCAAAAGCAAGTTGAGCTATTGGAGAAAGTGGCCGGAATGAAAGCCGAGGAAGCCAAGGCGCAATTGGTTGAAGCTTTGACCGCTGAAGCAAAAACAGCTGCCATGGCTGCCATTAACGAAACGGTTGAAGAAGCCAAACTTCAAGCTGATAAGGAGGCGAAAAAGATTGTTATTCAGACCATTCAGCGTGTAGCTACTGAGCACACGATTGAGAACGCTGTATCGATTTTCCGTATTGAAAGTGATGAGGTGAAAGGCCGCATCATTGGTCGTGAGGGAAGAAACATCCGTGCGCTGGAAGCGGCCACTGGAATAGAGATCATTGTAGATGATACACCTGAGGCAATCATTCTTTCAGGATTTGATCCGGTAAAGCGTGAACTGGCCCGTTTGGCTTTGCATCAATTGGTTACGGATGGTCGTATACATCCAGCTCGAATTGAAGAGGTGGTTGCCAAAACTTCTAAGCGGTTGGAAGAGGAGATTGTAGAGATTGGAAAACGAACTGCAATTGACCTTGGTATTCATGGTCTTCATCCCGAATTGATTAGAATGGTGGGACGTATGAAGTATCGTTCTTCTTATGGACAGAATTTGCTGCAGCACAGCCGTGAGGTGGCAAATATGTGTGCCATCATGGCGGCCGAACTTGGACTGGACCCGAAGAAAGCGAAACGTGCAGGTCTGCTTCACGATATTGGAAAGGTGCCGGACGAGGAGCCAGAATTGCCACACGCAATCTTGGGAATGAAGTTGGCTGAGAAGTATGGCGAGAAGCCAGACATTTGCAATGCCATTGGTGCTCACCATGATGAGATTGAGATGACAACGATGATCTCTCCAATCATTCAAGTGTGTGATGCTATTTCTGGTGCAAGACCTGGGGCAAGACGTGAGATCGTTGAAAGCTACATCAAGCGTATCAACGAACTTGAAGCGGTTGCTTTGGCTTATCCTGGTGTAACCAAAACATACGCCATCCAAGCAGGTCGAGAGTTGCGAGTTATCGTGGAAAGCGATCAAGTAACGGATGCACAATCAGATCAATTGGCGCTTGATATCTCGATGAAGATTCAGGATGAGATGACTTATCCGGGACAGGTTCGTGTAACTGTTATTCGTGAGAAACGAGCTGTGGCTTACGCGAAGTAATCGATTTGATAATTAGCCGACATGCTAATGAGACAATGAAGGGTTTGCGAAAGCAAATCCTTTTTTGTTTACAGGAATTTCAACAACTTGGAATCCGTTTTCCGGATCTCGAAATAGGGCGTTTGCTTGGCCCCGAAGGAACGGAAGAAACGTTCAACAGGTTCAATCATGCTTCCTTCAAAGTTGAAAGCATTGGAGACACTTGAAGAGAAAAGGATTGCCGTCCACATGAGTAGACTCATGGCACCTGTGTTCTTGTTTTTCGGGTCAACTGCTCCTGCCAAATAGTAGGCCGATTCATCGTCCCAAACGAGTAGGAGAGAGGCGATGGGATTTCCTTTAGCATCACTCGCTAACCAGGCCTTACAGGCATCTTTGGCCTTCAGTTTCTTGTAAATGTTGGAGAAGTAAGCTTCAGAATAATTGATTTCTTGTCTCTTGACTGCAAAATCCTTCAACTTCAAGTTGTGTAGAATCTTTACATTTTCGCATTCAGTGATTGTGAGCACTTTCTGTGCCTTCGTAATTTCCCGTCTGATGTTGCCTTGAAGATTTTGGTACAGAACATCTGCATCCGACAGGTCATCAATAATGTAGGTGTATCGGGTTGATTGTTCAAAACCGTTCCAATAGAATGGCAGCCAATTGGTAATCTCAGGATGAAAATACTGAGTGAACTTGTCAGTTTTAGGAAGCTGAGCAATGAGTTGCTCCATCATCTTTTTCTCGAACGAAAGTCGCGTGGCTTCTTTTTGTCCTTCGGGATAATGAATCCACGGACCCATGTAAGGAGTAAGTGGCGGAACGGTAATGATCTCGAACTGGAGTTTTCGTTTTTTGAAGTATGGCAAAAATGCCTGAACTTCAGAATCCGTTCCTACAATCGCAACATCCCATTGTTCGGGCTTGGCCACAATTTGCATCCAATCATATTGCAGGAACAACGGAATTTCAGGATGCGAATCACACCATGCCTTCAAAATTTCCTTGTTGTTCATATTGATTGTTCCGTGTTCAATACGGATGGTTGGCAAAGATATTGTTGCTCAGAGAACACTCAGCAATTGATTGACCTCTTCCATCTTTCGGTATTTACCCAATTTCTTATAGCACTGCTTTAAGTCCGTCAGTAGACGTGCTATTATTTGTTCGTTGGAAATCGGTTTCAGATCCTCGGTATTCAATTCGATTCCCATTTTATCGATATACCGCTCAAGTTCGCTTTTCCCAAAAACAGCTCCCTTGCTGAATGGATTAATGTAGAACAGCAATTCACTAGAAGTGTGATTGTAAACGTCCTTGTATCCGAGAATAAAATGGTCAGGAAGGTCGATGCCAACGATGGGAAGATCCAGTCGGTCTGCAATGGCCATGTACAGAATGGCCATGGTGGTCGGACTTCCTTTGTGGTTGGCTAAAACATTTGAGATGAACCAACTTTGATCAGATGAGAGATATTTTAAATGAGGCCCGAAATGGTGTACATCATATAGAATATGATTCAACACACGAACTTTCTCCAATGAAGTCAAATTGTCGTTTAATTCTAGCCAGACATCCTTTCTCAATAATTCTAGTTTCGATAACATCAAATCAACGGGCTGATCCGGATATTGAAACATAGAAGCTTTGACGGCACCCTCAAAAACATCTATGGCTCCTCCTAATTTCCATTCAGCGAGAGCTTGCTTGCCTATCTCGAATTCGATTTGATGAATTATCTCCTCGATACGTGATTGAATCGCATTTTGAGCATTAATCTCCCATTCGGTCTCCAAGTGCGGAATTACATTTTTTCCGAACGAGATAAGTTTGTCGCTTACATTTTTATAAATGGTGTCGTCAGGATCATCCAATAACTGAATGAGCGCTCTAACCTCCCGATCTGCCAATGAGAAATGCATCTAGTGCAAATTACGGTAGAGGTGAGGCAGCATAAATGGTTGGAGATCACAGTTTTCATCAGTCAGTTGTTAATTATCTGAATCCGAATTATTTTCACACTTAGAAATTCAAAATTGATGAAGGCTTGGAACGCGTTTCCGATGGTGCGCCTCGTTCTGCCATTCATGGCGGGAATTGTCCTGTTTTCGTTTCTGTTGGAGGAGGTTGAATTTGGTACGGAGCTGATTTTATTAGGGCTATTATTCGCAGGTATCCTTATCGCATCATTGGCAATTGCCCATGGCAAGGGGAGGCGGCCTCATTTGTTTGGGCTGTGTCTCATGCCGCTACTTTTTTTACTGGGAGGGCTCCTTACTATTTCAGGTTCTAACTACGTTTTTCCTGAACATTTGAATGAAGAAAAGTTAGGAAATACTGCTCAAGTCTTCTCGGCAAGGGTGTCAGAACAACCTCAAGTAAAGGAAAAGTCTGTTAAGGTTGTTGCCAATCTGGTAGACAAAACCGAAACCATGAATGGAACGGCACTACTTTACTTTCAGGTTGATTCAGCTTCGCTCTATCCGAAGTACGGAGAAGAACTCTTGATTAAAACCCAATTACAACCAGTCTTAGAGGTAGGAAATCCGAATGAGTTCAATTATCCGAGGTATCTGCGTTTCCACGACATTCTTTTTAGAGGATATGTGAAGTCAGATGATTGGAAGCGTTTATCACGTGGAAGTCCTGGAGTTACTGGCTGGTTTGCGGATTTTCGGTCAAAACTTATTGGGAAGTTCAAGGAAGCTGGACTGGAAGGAGATGAACTTTCGGTGGCATCAGCACTTATTTTGGGACATAGAACAGAACTGGATAAGGACCTGATGGCCGCGTATGCAGGTGCGGGGGCTACCCATGTATTGGCTGTTTCAGGGTTACATGTTGGTATCGTTTACCTAATTCTGAATAATCTTCTCCGTTTTCTTGACAGATATAAGTTTGGGAAGATTCTTAAGACGGTGCTCTTAATTGCCTTGCTTATGGGCTACGCTATATTAACTGGTCTATCGGCTTCGGTATCCCGAGCAGCCGTCATGTTTGTCTTTGTTGCTTTTGGAAAAGCAATGGATAGAGATTCGAACATTTTTAATACCCTGGCAGCATCAGCATTTTTCCTTCTTCTTTATGATCCCATGATGATAATGCAGGTTGGATTTCAGCTTTCTTATTTGGCGGTTATCGGAATTGTGGTCATCCATCCAATCTTGTTCAACTTAAAAACAGTTGAAAATAGGTTGGCCGATTGGATATGGTCAATTTCCTGCGTATCAATAGCAGCCCAGATTGTGACGTTTCCGTTGGGATTGCTCTATTTTCATCAGTTCCCAAACTTGTTTCTCTTGTCAAATCTTGTTGTGATTCCTGCGGCAACCCTAATTCTTTACCTCGGATTTGGTCTGCTTGTATTCGGTCTTTGGACGCCTTTACTTCCGGTCTTTGGTTTTTTGCTGAAGTGGGTCATTCTGATTCTGAATCAAGTTGTTGTTTGGATTGAGCAGATTCCATATTCTGTCCTGTCTGGAATTGATATTTCAACTGTTGAAGCCCTAATGATCTATTTTATAATCTTAGGGATTCTCGTATTTATAATTCAACAACAACGAATTGGGTTTTATCTGAGCCTAGGTGTTGCATTCATCTTTATGATCTTTCAAACGGTTGAGGTTTACGAACAGAAGAATCAAGAATTCATCACCGTCTACAACGTGAAGGGACAAACTGCTGTAGCACTGGTGAATGGAACAGAGGTAACTTTCATTTCAAGGAAAGAGCTTTATGAAAATGAGCAAGCCATGCTGTTTCATATCCGCCACCATTGGTGGAACAAAGGAATAGAAGACGAAAAATTTATTGAGTTGAATGACTCTTTAATGAACCGTAGGCTGGCTTGGGGCGGTAAGTCGCTTGCCATCCTAAATCTAAAAGATAGTTCAGGTCTAAAGATGTTACAGGAAGAAAATATCACTCACTTTATTGTTGATGCTTCAGATTGGAAGAACTGTCAAACTTTGTCTGAACTCAACGGAGAACTTATTATTTCCAATCGATTCGGGTTTAAAACTGCGGATAGAATCAGACATCTGAATCCTGAGAAAGCACGGTTCGTTTCAGAAATTGGTGCGCTTACTATTGATTGATAATAGGGTGAAGAAGAAAATCTGATTCCACATCAGCGTATCAGCACTGGATTATCGGATAAATAAGCGGATTGTTTTCCTGTCCGGAAGTAAACATATAATCTATGGTTTCGCCACTTGTTTCGCTGTGATGGCTGCTGTTTTGAGTTCTTATCGAAGGGCGGGCGACTTAGGATGTGTTTTTATTGAAATGCCAAGTGATTCTGAAACAAGCAACCTTACCCTGATTGAATCTGGTAAACAATTGGTATATCAAAAAAGAAAAAGCCGATTCAACTGAATCGGCTCATCTTAAATTTTTATGAAACCTGAATGTTTATTTCTCAGCAGTTTTAATGTACTCCGAAATTGCTTCAACACTTGCCTTTAACACACCAAGCTCCTTGCTTTGAGAATTGATAATGTCTTGTTGTTCTTTGATTGCTTCTAAAAGCAATGGAACCATGTGGCTGTATTGAACGGATTTGTAGCCATTCTCATCTGTGCTAACCAATTCAGGAACGAATTTCTCAATCTGTTGGGCTATTACACCATATTCCATTCTGTCAGTAAATGATCTTTCAGGGAATTCTTCTGTTCTCCAGTTGTAGGTTACTCCTTCCAAACTCAAAACAGTTGACAATGCATTTGAAATACCAGCGATGTTCTTCTTGAATCGAGCATCTGATGTTTCCTGAATTCCCTGAGAATTGAACTTGCCATCGATGGTTAAATTACCATCATGAGCCAAAAACAATCGTTCTTCAAGGCTACCACCTGATAGGAGCGAAATGTGAAAACGACCTTGAGTATTTGCACTTGGGTTGGTAACACCAAGACGGCCAAGCGTAGCGGCTGGAGCAAAGGAGTTTGCAAAGTCAATAAAACCAACTTCCCTCGTGTTTCCTGCGCTTGGAGCACTTCCTCTGTTTCCAATTAATCTCATTCCTACGCCATTGGACGCAGCAGTATTTTCAATTGTATAAGCCGTATTAGTGTTGTCTGAGTTAGGATTGCTTCCAGAAGTAGTAATAGACACTTGCATCTGTTTTACAGGAAAAACTTTGATGTTTTCCATATTTGCAGTAGCGTCAAACGCAATTCTTGGAGAGGTCGAGCCTCTTCCGATCCAACCACCATCAACGGTCGTTAAAATGTTTCCTTGTCCAGCAGCTGGAGTAAGAGCAGCATCACCAACTCTAATACCTTGCCCAACGGCCAATGTTGATGCGACAGATGCCGTGGTTCCAACAGTCAAAGTCGTTCCTATTCTTCCTGTTGCGCTAATATCGAAGCTTCCTGGAGTTTGTGTACCAGGGGTAATACTTGTGTTGATTATAAAACCTCCTGTAACGTCATCTTCACTAGCAAGATATTTCCAAGTAGTACCGTTCCAAAAAGTGTATCGTCCAGTCCCTGTAGATAATGGTGCATCAGTAGTATAAACTATCATGCCCAAATCTCCTGAAGCGGTAGGACCAACACCCAATGCCCCACCCCTTTGCGCTGTTGTCATTCGAGGTAGCAAGACACCTTTATATCTGTTGCTTGCAGATGGTACATTCACATTGATGTCTAGAAGCGAGTTCGGATCTGGAGTTGCACCGTTGTCACTTATCCCTACAGATTGTCCAAGCGCATCGTTAAGCGTCAATGAGGTGACAGAAGTTAAGATCAGGCCAAGTAGGATTTTGTTTATGTGTTTCATAGTCGGTATTTATGATTTCATCTTTATTCAATCAAACAGACCGTTGTTCTGTCATTGATGGAAACAAATTTACTATTTCATTCAACAGTTTTTGTCTAAAGTGAAACAACTTGAAACGATTTTTTAACTTTCAGACCTGCAATTTGTCGATAATTTAGTTTTACTCAACGTAAATAACTCATTCTATGTCTAAGGGCGATCGCTTGTTTGAATTGGTTCAATCTCTGGAGTTGAACGAAAAGAGATACTTTAAATTACAGGCATCCCTTCAAAAGAAGGATAGTAATCTAGCTCGTTTATTCGATTACTATTCCGATTCAAAAGGATTTGACGAGGATGAAGTAAGAATTCGGTTTGAGGGAGAGAAATTTCTCGAGCAGTTGGCGGTTACTCAGAATCATTTGTACGAATCGATTTTGAAGGCTATGCGGCTTTATCACTTAAAACGTACGGTCGAATTTAGACTTTACGGAATGATTCAAGATGTACAGTTTCTGTATGAAAAGGGCTTGGTTGAGCAATCGTTCGGACTCTTAAAAAAGGTTCGTAAGATGGCTGAGAAAAACGATAGTTTTCAGGTGATTCTGTTGGTTTTGGAATGGGAATCTCGTTTTTTGTCGGAAGAGTTCTACATTGAGAAGGACGAATCTGACATTGATACCATATCAGAAGAATATTACGAGATACTTGGTTCACTACAAAATGAGCGAGAGTATGGTGATTTGCAATCCAAAATTTTCAACAACTATTATAAGATAGGAATTGAGAGAAGGAATGAAGATTACAAGACCAATGATCAGATTGTAAATCAATTTGCACTTAAAAATCCGGACAGGGCCTTAACTTTTCGTTCTAAATGTTGCTTCCTTAATATTCACGCTCAGTACAATAAAATCAATGGAAATTGGGAAGAAGCGTACCGATACAGACAAGATTTACTCAATTTAGTTGAGCAGAAATTTGGAACAGCATATAGTAGAAGCATCGTACATAGCTATTTTGTGGCTCTCAATAACTTAATTCCCATATGTGTTAAACTGCGTAAATGGGATGAAGTGGAAGAGTTGATTGATAAACTCGAGGCAATTGAAGGAAAATCGTTGAAGAGCCATTTTTCGGATGAGATAGGAACGAGAGTATTTCTTCAAGCATCTATAGCAAAGTTGGCTCTTTATACGCGCTTAGGAAATCGCGCAAAAGGGCTTGAGTTGGTTGGCAGAATTAGGGATTTGCAAGAGAAAATTGATGGATACCATCGGAAATATGTTGTGCTGCATCTTTATTTCAATGTGTCTTATTTTCTATTCAGCATTGGAGAATACTCTAGATCGCTAAGGTGGTTAAACATGATACTGAATGGTACGGCCATCAATTCGGTCGAGGATCTTCATGCATCAACCAGACTTATGACTATGATTCTGCAATTCGAACTGGGACGAAGCGAAATGCTGGAGTATCTCGCTAGATCAACATATAGATACCTTAATAAATTGGAAGGACTTTATGCTTTTGAGGAAATCATGCTTACGTTCATGAAGAAGTTTTCGAAGAATGATTTATTGAGACGGGATAAGGACATTTTTATCAAGCTTAAAGCTGATCTAATGGCGGTGAGCTATGAGCCAGGAGAGCGGAATGCTCTTTCTACCCTCGATCTTATATCATGGGTAGAGTCTAAAATTTCAGACCAACCTTTGCACGAATTGCTGAAAGCGAAAAACTATGCAAAAGACTAAGTTTACTATAGAAAGCCTTTCAGAATTGCTGGGCAGTGCCAAGCTGGAGATTCCTAATTCGGCCCTTACTGATATTGAGCGTTCTTACGAATATTTGAACGAACGCGTAGCTCGAACGGGCGAAACCATCTACGGAGTAAATACTGGTTTCGGTTCGCTAAGTGATATACGGATTGATGACGATGGACTTGAAGCGCTCCAATCCAACCTGATTCTCTCTCATGCCTGTGGTACTGGAAAGCGCGTTCCGAATAATATTGTGCGCGCCATGCTCTGCCTAAAGGTGTGGAATATGCTTTACGGTAATAGTGGTGTTCATAAAGAAACGGTGCTTCGTTTGGTCGACCATTTTAATTTTGATATCCTTCCTATTATATACACGCAAGGTTCACTTGGTGCCAGTGGCGATTTGGCTCCTCTTGCGCATTTGTGTCTTCCGTTGATTGGCCAAGGCGATGTGATAATGAACGGGAAGCAAGTGTTGGCAAAAGATGCCTTAGCCGAATTAGGGTGGAAACCTCTTCAACTGCGGATGAAAGAGGGATTAGCGCTTCTTAATGGTACCCAATTCATGTCGGCCTATGGTGCGTATTGTGTTTTCCATGCTGAACGACTAGGATTATTGGCCGATTTGATTGGGGCCATTGCTTTGGATGCTTACGGTGGTTTGACCGCGCCATTCGATCCTTCTGTTCATGAAGTGAGACCACATCCTGGTCAAATCACTTCTGCAAAAAGACTGCGGGCATTTTTGAATGATAGTCCACTTGCAACCAAACCAAAAGAGCACATACAGGATCCATATTCTTTTCGCTGTATGCCTCAAGTGCATGGGGCAAGTTTGGATGCCATCGAGCATGTGAAACAAGTGGTTGAACGCGAATTGAATTCAGTTTCGGATAATCCGTTGATCTTTCCTGATGAGGACAAGATTATTTCAGCAGGCAACTTCCATGGACAGCCGTTGGCCATAGCTTATGATTATTTGGCCATTGCATTGGCGGAATTGGCCAACATTTCTGAGCGAAGAACCTTTCAACTCATCATGGGAAAGAATGGCTTGCCAGTTTATCTAGTAAAAAAGCCAGGGCTGCATTCCGGTTTTATGATTCCTCAGTATACATCTGCTGGAATTGTAAGTCAGAACAAGCAATTGTGCACTCCCGCTTCTGTTGATAGCATCGTGAGTTCTAACGGGCAAGAAGACCATGTGAGTATGGGGGCAAACGCGGCTACCAAACTATATGAAGTGGTTGAAAATGTATATCAGGTATTGGCAATCGAACTCTTCACTGCGGCTCAGGCTTTAGATTTCAGACGGCCAGAAAAAAGTTCGCCCGTTATTGAGAAATTCATGGAACAGTACCGTAAACTCGTTCCATTCTTACACGAGGACGAGCAAATGCATCCGCATATGGTTGGAACGAAGGACTTCTTGATGAAAGTGGATTTGCCTAAAACCTAATCAGAGCTTATCTGGGTCGTTGCCCATCAACACATACTGAACAAGGTTGGATCCCATTTGAAGGGCTTTGGTTCTCGATTCATTACTGTCGCCATGAACCGCTGGGCTTTCCCAGCCATCCCCGAGGTCACATTCGAAAGAATAGAATAATACTAATCGCCCATTATGAATGATTCCCAAACCTTCAGGACGTTTCTCCTCGTGCTCATGAATTTTTGGGAGTCCCTTTTTGAAATCAAATTTTTGGTGATAGATAGGATGCGAAAATGGTAGCTCAATTAGTTCATACTCAGGGAACACCTTCTTTATTTCAGTTCTGACAAATTGATCCATCCCATAATTATCGTCAATATGGAGAAAGCCACCTGAAAGCAAATACGTTCTCAAGTTCTGAGACTCTTGATCGGAAAAAATCACGTTTCCGTGACCAGTCATGTGTATGAAGGGATATTTGAATAACTCTTTCGAACCGATTTCAACTACTTCTTGTTCAGGATCTATTTCAGCATTCAATTCCTTATTGCAAAATTCAATCAAATTAGGAACGGATGTGGTAAGATTCGCATACCAATCGCCACCTCCATTATACTTCAGAACGGCAAGTTTGAAGTTCTGCGCATTCAGAGCAAAAGTGTTTAGTAGTACTAGTACTGACCAGAGAAGTATGCTTTTCATTGTTTCAAATAATTCATCACCGAAAGTTAATACGGTAATTAAGTTCTTGTTTATCAATCACTTACGATAAAATGATTTTCTCAAGGTACAAATAGGGTACAAAACACTCTAGAAACAAGGGGTTAGTTGCTCCGCTTGGTGTTTAATTCAAGTCAAATTTGATTACCAATCCGAGTTCTCCTCAATTAATGGTTTTCTAACGTGATTTGAATATGAATTTACCATCGATTGAAGTTCAGCTTTTAAAGTTGACATAAGTTCTAAATATCTAGCTTCATTTACTCCCGTAGTTATAAGCCCTTTACTATCAGGGTATGTATCTGCTACTGGCATACGAGGCCATTCATACGACCCAGTTCTAGCGGCATCACAGTAAACATTATCGACAATAATGCGGCATTTATTATCCTTTATCATAAACGTAACGCTGTATGCATACGTCCATCTATGGTTATTCATTTGATAAAAAACGTCTTGAATACTTAAACCTTTTACTAAAATCACGCCTGATTCAGCATCATCACTCTGAATAACATTTTGTGCAGATTTCCAAGTCTGTCCAATGAATAGTTTTGTCTTGGAGTACAGTTCGCTTTTAGAATTATCCAATGAATCAATTATAACATCCCATTTAAAACCAGTTGCATAATCGCGAATAACAGTCCTAACCAAATCTTTAGGAACTTTTGAGGTTCGCCCGTCTGGCTTTTCAAGTGTGTAATAATCTCCTTCTAAAGTGGATTTAACTACTTCTATGGTATCACCTGAATTGAGAACAACTTGGTATTGTGCAAACAGGGAAAAAGGTAGAATAAAGAGGGTTAGTGCAAGTAGTTTTTTCATGTTCAGGAATATTGGCGAAGGTTTTGGGGTTATTTCAATCTCACTATTGAGGGGTTAAATATAGCCTTGAAAAAATACAAGTTCAAAAGGTTCATCTAATATTCTGAATTTCGTGCATTGATACTTAGATAACGTCTATGTCCAAAGGGTCGTTGAAACCGATAAATGGCGAACGGTCGGCTTGGTGGCCGTACTTATCCCAGTGAATAATTAGGCCGTCAATCATTTCATCTTTGGTTAGGTTATCCAAGTAGAAACATTTGAGACTTAGGCGAATAATCTCATTCACCTGTTCAGGTGTGAGGTCGTTAGCCCTTAGGAAATCAATAAGTTCGTCAAACGTGTTAATCTGGCTTTGTTCCATTGCCTAAACTAATTATGATAGGGTTAAAGTTTTGATCGTCCTCAGCCTCTTGGGTTGGCGGCTTGGGTGTTATCAATTTCGCTACCTCCAGTATGAACCGCAAACGGGTCTCAGGGTCTGTGGCCTTTAGGTCGAGGTGAAGCTGTCCGTCTGTGTATTCATCAAAGATTTGCTGCAGCCTATCGCGCATTTCCTGGGTGCATTTGTTGGGCGTTCCCGATGAACGTCCGCCTGTCTTATGTCGGTGTTTCATTCTATTCATGTCTAAAGTAGATGTGCGGTTAATAGTGCGGCCAATTGCTCCACGGTCGGGGCATTGGCATACGCTCGCGAACAGACAACAACGAACCTTTGCCGCGCACGCAAAAGGATACCCAAGAACTTTTGGTTTGCTCTCATTTCAAAACGGGTTTAATTCCCACGGCTCAGGCTGCTCCAGTTGCGCCCAATCAATAAGCAGTGGCATTATGTTTGCTTGGGGTGTGATGGTGTCCCTGTGGCTGTTTTGCGCCTGTTTTTCACCTGTTTGGGGCTGTTTTGGTGCGACCTCCGCGGCTGGCAATTCGGGCTCAAATGATGGTCGGGCTGCTATTAATGCGCTGGTTCTGTCGGTTTTGTCGGTGAGGGGTGACGGTGCGGAAATTCGCGGCTGGGTATCCACGTCCTTCCATGTGCCGAAAAGGTTGGCTCGTGACTTATAGCTGTGCGTAATGCAGTTGCTTGTAATCTCACTTAGCGGCATCAGATGTGCAT
>JBDNJH010000024.1:0-21303 GCA_041687875.1 Flavobacteriales bacterium
GCCTTGTTCCTTCTGTAAAATACCGTATCTTCATTGCTCATTTTTGGGTGTGCTAAAGTGTTCTTCTTTTTTGTTTAACTCGCTTAAAGATAGCACTTTGCACCCAAATTTGAACTGTCAATCATGAATTTTTCGGGTTAGGGTCTAGTTCTATGAAATTGACTCGGCCTCACTTCGGTGGGGCTTTTTTTATGCTTTGAGATTGCCATCCTTCGATAAACTCAGGTTAGGCTTCTTGCCTTGACTGGCTGCTTCTAGCAGACAGATTGCTTCGTGCCTCGCAATGACGGGGGCGTGTAAACGGGCGTATTTCCATACGTCCCTACATGTGGGGATTTACGCACGGGAGACGCATGCAGAGAGACGCCAGCATTTGAGACGCATGCAATGTGTCTCTACGGAAAAAAGAAACGCCCCTTTGGGGGCGTCAGACCTGAGATGCTATCTCTGGTGGGGGTGTATAAAAGGGTTTACGCTTAGGCAGTGAGAACCACAGAAGCAATGGTTTCGGCCGATCTCATTCTGCGTTCCTGTTCCTTTAGGCGAAACTCCTCAAGGTCTTTTCTAATTGTGTCCATGATGGTGTCATAATCCTTGTCGGCAATGATATTGACCTTGCCTTCATTGGTGTACTTCTTGACCAATTTGTCGAAGTGGGTTTCTAAGTTGTTCATCTCAAGTTGCTTTGGTAAGTAGAAAAGGGTGACAAATTTAAATTAATAGCTGTTAGGCTCGTTAGGTCATGTGCCAAATATTGACCACCGAGCATTGCGGCAATGATTCCAGTTCCTTTAGGTTCGGTAGCATCGAGTATGACCATACCCATGGCTTTATGGTCCAATAACTGCTGCTGGGTTGAAACTTCGGTGATATAAACGAACTTGGGCATAGGTGTTGAAATTAGCAACTCTTTCGCATCCTTATTCAATTCCTCATTTAAAGCAACGGAATCCTTGAATGAACGACTTGACGCCAAAAGAGTTCTTATCAATACCGGACTGTTAATATCGTTGGCCAAAGAACTGATTAGGCCAAGCGAGGTTCTTCGAGCCTCGTTTGCTTCCATGTAAATCTTGTGGTAGAGGGGCACAATAAAATAGGTCAATTCGCATCCTGTCCATCGTGGATTTGTATAGTAGGAAACAGGTGTGGTGAGTTGTGCGGTCTGATAAGGTGGGTAGTTATCATCAATCATGACATATTCCAAATCAAGATCGGCCATGTCTGAGACCTTTTGTCCATTAATCTGAGCAATTTCTGGAAGAGCGGTAAGATCTGTATGCTCATTCAATCGATTGCGTCCGATAATGTTCAGTGCATGGCCTATTCCCTGATTATTTTGAAGAACTCCAACCACTGGGATTCCAGATTCGACATAGGTACGTAGCATCCTAAAAAAATCGTCTTTGTACTGCTGTTTACCATAGATGCGCACTCCGAAACCAATTTCTTTCAGGGCAAAAGAAATTTGGCCTGCCTGCAATCCTTTTGAAGGCAATAATCTTTCGAAAGAGAACTTACCAAGTATACGATTGACCTCTGATGGGAGAATGGGTGTGTATTCTGCATAACGATTACCGAAATATTCCATCAATGACCACAGGGTTGTTTCTGCACATGTTATGGCTTCGCTATCCTGCGAGGAGTGCGGAAAACCATTTACGTTGACTTTAAGCCCGTTTACGGTGGCGGGATATGAGACATCGCAGATTGCGATATTCATATTCTGCAATGCCTTTGGGCTAACCAAAGACCTGCCGACAATTGCAGGAAACGTTGGTCTAAGTATGATGAAACCCAAATATGAATCCTTCACTTTCTGATAGTCGGCTCGACTACGGAAAACTTCGTCAGGCAAGTTTTCATTCAACAAGGAAAGGCGTATGGAATTTCGATGGTAAGAGTGATTTTTTGAAGCGTAGTAATTGTAGTATGTGTCCCTGTAGGTTTTGTCTACATAGGGATGTTCAATGACAACAAAAAGGTCTGAGCGAAAGGGTTTGAGATAGGTTTTAAGCCTTTCAATACTGTTTACCAAGTTGCTGTTCTTGATTTGATAACGATCAGTTAGTATGGTTTCAACGGTAGATGCTACCTGCGATATAGGTACCGTTTTATAGAAAATTGTCTCCATTTATTAGTAATGATTTCCAAATGTAGCACAATGTCTGAAGAATTCTAATCGATACATCCGTAGGGAAGATGCATGCAATGGAGACGCATGCAATGCGTGTCTACGGTTAACGGAAAAAAGAAACGCGCCATTGGGAGTGGTTGGATTGGAAATGGGCGTACCGAGGTACGCCCCTACGGTGGGCATGTAGTACGGGAGAACCAGCATTTGAGACGCATGCAAGGGAGACTTGCTAGTTGGGAGAACCTAACGGCAACAATTTGGCTTTGAGGTGCGGTGCGCTAAGGATTGTAGCGGATACCCCACAGGCCGCGCCTAAGCGCGGACGAGGAGTATGAGCGGAAAGCCTGACCCCTTGGGGGAGCGCCCAAAAAACAATCTTACTTTCCTTTGATGGCTTCTAAATATTTTGCGAGTTCTTCCTTTACATAAGGCACAAGGATGAACAGTCCAATCATGTTGGGTACCATCATGGCGAATATCATCGCATCTGAGAAATCGAGCACGCTTCCCATTTTGGAGGCTGCGCCTACGACTACAAATAGGCAGAAGAGGACTTTATAGATTTTCTCGTTACGGTCTGATTTCCCGAAAAGGTAGGTCCATGATTGCATGCCATAATATGACCAGGAGATCATGGTTGAAAAAGCGAAGAGTACAACCGCAATTGTGAGTACAATGGAGAAATGCGGTATGGCACTTTCAAATATGAGATTGGTGAGTCCGACTCCCGAAAGTGACGTGCCATCGGCAAAGACTGCATTGCCGCCAGCATCTCCATAAGCGAAGGCTCCTTCTATATTGTAGATGACGATGACGAGTGCTGTCATGGTGCAGATGACAACGGTATCTATGAACGGCTCAAGCAAGGAAACGATGCCTTCGGAAGCTGCGTGCTTGGTTTTTACAGCTGAGTGAGCAATGGCTGCAGACCCGATTCCTGCTTCGTTGGAGAAAGCTGCCCTTCTGAATCCTTGGATTAACACTCCGATTGTTCCTCCTGCGATTCCTGCACCTGTGAATGCGCCACTGAAAATGGCCGAAAATGCTGCTGGAATGTGATTGTAATTCATTCCTATGATGACGAGTGCTGCTCCTACATAAATGACTGCCATAAAAGGCACGATTTTTTCGGTGACTTTGGCGATGCGCTGAATTCCGCCTAGAATTACGATACCGACAAGAATGGCGAGAATGATTCCGAATACGGTTCCGCCATAAGGAGAAGAAATTCCTGCGGATGAAAGGAATATCTCAGCTGCCTGATTGGCCTGAAACATGTTGCCACCACCGAATGAACCGCCTACGCACATGATGGCAAAAATGACAGCCAAAGCTTTGCCTAATCCTGCCATATTTTTGGCCGAAAGTCCTTTAGATAGATAATACATCGGGCCGCCATAAACGCGACCGTTCGCGTCAATCTCGCGGAAGCGAACACCAAGCGTACATTCTACAAATTTGGACGACATACCGAGCAGACCTGCGAGAATCATCCAAAAGGTTGCTCCTGGACCACCTATGGCAATGGCCACGGCAACGCCAGCAATGTTTCCGAGGCCAACAGTTGCAGAAAGTGCAGCAGTTAATGCTTGGAAGTGATTGACTTCGCCATCAGCACCTTCAATTCGGATGGTGTCGGGTTCGTCACCATCTACAATGTTCAAATCCGATTTCATCTCTTCAACATGCTCGTATTTACCACGAACGGTGTTGATGGCGATTCCGAACAAGCGAAGGCCCGGAAATTTGAAGATGATGGTGAAATAAAGTGCGCCCAAAATCAATGGGAAAAGCACCCAGAAAACCTTAATATCATGGGTGAAAGGAATCTCATAAAAGATGAGCCCAACAAACCAGCCGGTGGCCTGACCAAAGTAGTGATCTATCTTCTGATCGAGTCCCATTGCTTGCTGTGCAAAGGTGAAGATGGGCATAACGGTTGCTACACATAGGGCTAAAAGGTGCTTCATAAATAACGTGGTGTTAAGGTTTATTGAACGAATGGTTAAAGCAAATGTAAAGGTTTGGTTGAAACGCTATTATGGAACCTGAGTAATCGGGTTTTAGGTAGATGCAACTACCTATTGAAAAACATGTTTTTAGCCACAGAAACACAGAATACACAAAGGGTTTGACAGAAATAAATACTTCATTTTTATGTGGCTATTAAAATATCAGGTCAAATGCGTGTGCCCTGAAAACCTCGTAAGCAGTCTTCACCCTTTTATTTCTGCCAATTGCTTCTCCATTAACGCAATTCCTTCTACGAAACTACGCGGATTGTAACCCAAATCCCTTCGTGCCTTATCCAAGATAAAACCCGTAACAGGTGGCCGCTTGGCAGGCTGATTTAGCGTTGTGGAAGAGACTGGGTTAATTAGGCTTTTGTCTAATCCGTAGTAATCGGCCACAGTCCGAACGAGGTCGATGATGGAGAATTGATCTTTTCCTGAAATGTTGTAGATACCAGTAGCGTTCTTGTCAACGGCCAATATGCAGCCATCGGCTAGGTCTTCGGCCAAGGTTGGCGAGCGGAATTGGTCGTCTACTACATTAATCGGATTTCCTTTTTCTAATGCTCCTTTTGCCCAAAGCACAATATTGGAACGGCTCATGTTGTCCACAATTCCGTAAACGAGAACCGTGCGCAGAATGGCCCATTTCAGCTTGCTATTCTGAACAATTAGTTCGCCTTTCCACTTGGCAAGGCCATAATAACTCAACGGATCGGCCACGCCTTTTTCATCATACGGGCCTTTTTCTCCATTGAAAATAAAATCGGTAGAAATATGCACTAAATGGCAATTATTGCGCTCGGCAGCATCTACTATATATTGAACGGCATCTACATTGGCACGGTCGCAAGCGGAATGGTCCAGTTCACAATCATCAACTTGCGTCATGGCTGCCGTGTGGATGATGTAATCGGGTTTTACCGCATCTATTACGGCATCAACGTTTTCCCGACTTTCAATATCCAAAGGATAAAACGTGTATCCAGATTGGTCTAACAATCGATTTTCTCCGCGTGCGGTTGCAATGAGCTCGACATTGCTGCGGTCTTTGAGCTTATAGACAAGTTTTTGTCCCAGCAATCCGTTGGAACCTGTTACGAGAATCTTCTTCACGCTAGCTGGTTATATCGTTTTTCATATCGGTTATCTGCTTAGACGTACCCAGCACAAACAACTTTGAACCTTCCTGAATTTGGGTTTGAGGCGTTGGATTGAAAACATATTCCCCTTCAGATGTCTTGAACCCAACGATGTTGGCACCCCAATTTTTGCGCACATTGAGTTCTTTAATGGTTTGTCCGATGTATGATGTCGGTAACAGATTGCATTGGATTTCTTCAATGTGACTATCTACCCTCGATTGACCCGTGAGCATATCTATGAACTCAACCACATCAGGTTTAACTACCAACTGTGCCATGTGCGCACCTCCAACCTTATCAGGCATAATTACATTGTCAACGCCAGCATGACGCAATTTTGTGTCTGAATTATCTTCAGAAGCACGGCTTATAATTTTCAGTTTCGCGTTATTGACCCGTGCAGTAAGCACCACAAACAGGTTGTCGGCATCATTGGGCAATGCCGAAATAAGTGCTCGCGCATCTTTAATTCCTGCACGAATCAGAACTTCGTCCTGCGTAGCATCTCCCTCAATGAAAAGTATTTTCTTCTTTTCCATAAACTCCTAAATAATGGCTTTGTCCTTTTCTACCACAACGCATGTAACACCGTTTTCGGTAAGCGTTTGGTAGGCTTGGCGCCCATTTCTGCCATAGCCGCAAAGGATTGTGTGGTTCTTCAATTTGTTAATGGATCTATCTACTCTAATGTGTAAAAGCAGTCTTCTAAACTCGCCATCAACCACGTATTTCGTAACCTCGGTAATGGTGTAGGCGAATGTACCAAAACTGCCGAGTATGAGGCAAATGGTAAACATCCTTCCTTCTAGCGAAAGTGGTTTTACTTCGTTGAAGCCTACCGTGGTTACGGTAATGACTGTCATGTAAATGGCATCCCAAAAATCGAAGCCTTCTATAAGCATGAACCCCGCAACCCCAATTATCAGCAGTAAACTGATAATAATGAAGGGGAAATAAATGAACCGTATTCGTTTTCTCACGGCAGTAAAGAAAGTTATTTGTTAGTGAGTTGGGGGTTATTGGCTCGTGCCTCAATAAGCTTTAACTCAATAACCGATAACTCATAGATCCCAAACACTTCTGCGTTTCCGCTGAACGGTAGGTTTGAAATAGTGCTTGTGTTCGAGAATGAACGAACTGATGAGATACACGATAATGGGCGAGCCAAACGTGAAGAACGAGAGATAAATGAAATACATGCGGATGCTTGTGGTTTTGATGCCGAGCTTTTCGCCCAGCCAAGAACACACCCCGAAAATCTGGAATTCAAACAACGAAACGACCTTATTCTTCTCTTCGGAACTCATAGTTCTCTTTTCAAAATAGTGGCACCCATGCTGCAAGCTAGGCATTTTTTGTGGTCGCAATAATTGGTTTTGAGTTCAATCAATGCCTGCGATTCGGCAGCATTCTGAACCATCAATCCTTGATTGGTAAACGCATTCACCTTGACGTTCTTCTCCGCTTCGAGTTGCTGCAAAATAGCCAAACTTCTGTCTTGTAGTTCGGGTTTTGCTTCGCGATGGGCTAAAACGAATAGAAAAGGAGCAACTGCATTGATAAGAATGTTCTGCGCCATGGTGGTTCCAATTCGCTTTGATTTTGGTGCAGATTCGGAGCCAAAATGATAATGCGTTTCCCAATACGCTGATGGTAAAACACTCAGTGTTTTGGGTTCAATATTCTCCGTCTGACTAGAAAACCAACGCAAGAATGCACCTGTTTTTTGGAACAAAACAGCCAACTGCGCAATTCTCACCGTAGGGAAGTTGGCTGGTCGCAAACGGAGGAATTTCCACAACTTTTTATCAAGTGGTTTCAGGTCATATTTATGTTGAAGAAAATCATATTCCTTTTTGAGTTGTTGGGAATATTCGTCTTTCGGATTTACCAAAAAGCCTGCGTTTCCGAGCAAGATAGCTTCCAATTGAAATAAACTGTCCCGATGCTTTGCCAGCACTTTCCAAGACGTTTGCTTGGCCAATTGCTCAAACGGTTCAGCATTCACCTTCATCCCAAAGGAGCGGAACAGCACAACCATGAACGCTTGTTCCAGATCGCCATGGCATTCATCCACCAACGAATTCATCCATTCTGACTTCCGCTGCAAGCGTCCTATTAATAAGGAGTCGAACCAAGCGTTCCTGACCAGTTCAGGAACTTCCAAAAATTGCTTTCCACAAGGAAGTTCGTCCGATGAGTTGTTGAGATTCTCGTATCGCCTCAAAATCTGGTCAGAAATCAATCCTTTCAATTCCAATGTTGGAAACGAACCGAGTGATTGCTTCAGATCATCTTCAAAAACTACATGAAGAATTATGTTCGCATAAGCAGGATCGGTTTGATGATTGTGCTTCAGCCAATCGGAACTACGAATATGGATCTCAACATTCCCTGCCCATTCCGTTCCATCCACTTTTATGCGGGAATTGCGGAAATCTGGGCCTGCATCCGTATTCAGTTCTCCCGAACGGATTACCTCCACCGATTGACCATCAACCGTTCTCAGCCATTGCGAACTGAACAGCCGATGCTGCCAAATGTGATGTAAGAGTTCTTCCTTGAGAAAAGGCATGGCACTGATTCCTTAACTTTGTTCCAAGCTGTCCCGGTAATTCCTCTCCCAGACCTATGTGCTGGTGATGAATCCGGGTTTTTTTATGTCTTAAATTTAGACCTACAACCCAGCCTCATCCAAAATAACTTCCATCTGCTGCTGTATGATGAGCGTTTCAGCACGGGCAGCTTCGGCAAAATCTTCGCCTTGGCTGGCGTAAATAATTCCACGAGATGAATTGACCAACAGACCACATTTATCATTTAATCCGTTCTTGGCAACTTCGGTTAGGCTTCCTCCTTGAGCGCCAACACCAGGCACAAGTAAGAAGTGATTTGGAACAATTTTCCGAACCTTTTTCATCAAAGATGCTTTCGTTGCCCCAACCACAAACATGGTATTGTCAACCGTTCCCCATTCCTTGGATTGTCGTAAAACCTCCTCGAACAATTGTCCGTTTTCCGTTTTGAGGAACTGAAAATCGGCAGCTCCTTCGTTAGACGTGAGTGCCAACAGCACCACCCAGCGTTCCTTATACTGAAAGTACGGCAACACGCTATCCGAACCCATGTAAGGCGAAAGCGTGATTGCATCAAAATTCATCTGATCAAAAAATCCACGGGCGTACATTCTTGTGGTATTTCCTATGTCGCCACGTTTGGCATCAGCCAGTTTAAAAACGTCTTTTGGAATATGATTCACTGTTTTTTCGAGCGACAACCAGCCTTCAAAACCACGTGCTTCATAGAAGGCCGTGTTCGGTTTGTAAGCAACACACAAATCATGCGTGGCATCAATGATTCGCTTATTGAACTCATGTACAGGGTCTTGATACCCCAAAAGGTGTGGTGGAATCTTGGCCAGGTCGGTGTCGAGTCCGATGCAGAGGAAACTGCGCTTCTTCTGAATATTCTTAAAGAGTTGTAGATGATTCATGGTGCATCAAATCTAACGATCTCATTCTTTGGAGTACTGTTGATAATAGCTAAACATTCACATGTTTTTCAACCCTGTGCCGCAGGGAATATGCGTAGTTTTGTTTCCCGTTCATCAACCTACATAACCAAGTAAAAGATGCCGGGAACCAAGTACATTTTTGTGACAGGAGGAGTTACTTCCTCACTAGGAAAAGGAATCATTTCGGCCTCTTTGGCCACGCTGCTCCAAGCACGCGGTTTCCGAGTTACCATCCAAAAATTAGACCCTTACATCAACGTTGACCCAGGCACGCTAAACCCATACGAGCATGGCGAATGTTATGTGACCGATGATGGCGCAGAAACCGACCTCGACCTTGGTCATTACGAACGTTTTCTGGGCGTACCTACCAGTCAGGACAATAACGTTACGACAGGGAGAATTTACCAAACCGTCATAAATAAGGAACGCGAAGGTGCGTATTTGGGAAAGACGGTGCAGGTTATTCCGCATATCACAGATGAGATTAAAAATCGCATTAGAAGATTAGGAGATACTGGAGCATACGACATCGTTATTACCGAGATTGGTGGAACGGTGGGCGATATTGAATCTCTACCTTATATAGAGGCCGTGCGCCAATTCAATTGGGAGATTGGTGCATCCAATCACTTGGTCATTCACTTGACGCTGCTCCCCTATTTGGCAACTTCTGGCGAATTGAAGACCAAACCAACGCAACATTCCGTCAAGATGCTGCTTGAAAGCGGCCTGCAACCAGACATTCTTGTTTGCCGTGCCGATAGGAAAATTCCACGTGAGCAACGGCAGAAAATCGCGTTGTTCTGCAACGTGAACACCAACGCGGTTATTGAATCGTTGGATGCTGACACCATTTACGATGTGCCTATTTTAATGTTGAAGGAGAAGTTGGATTCGGTTGTCATCAGCAAATTGAAACTTCCTTCTAAGAACGAACCAGACCTTACGAACTGGAAACACTTCCTCGGCATTCTCAAGAATCCGACATCTGAGGTAAAGATTGGACTGATTGGGAAATACGTGGAATTGAAAGATGCTTACAAATCCATTGCAGAATCGTTGATCCACGCAGGTGTTGAGAACGAATGCAAGGTTGATGTTCAGTGGGTTCACAGCGAAGATTTGGAAGAAAGCACAGTTGCTGCAAAACTGGCGGGATTGAAAGGGATCATCGTTGCACCTGGTTTTGGAGATCGGGGAATTGAAGGGAAAGTTCTTGCTGTGCACTATGCGCGCGAGAACAAAATTCCATTCCTAGGAATTTGCTTAGGGATGCAATGCGCAGTGGTAGAATTCGGTCGTAATGTGCTTGGACTGAAGGATGCTAATAGCACCGAGATGAATCCGAAGACGAAAAATCCTGTCATCGACATCATGGAATCTCAGAAAAAAGTGACCAAAAAAGGTGGCACTATGCGGTTGGGCTCGTATCCATGCCATTTAACAAAAGGAACAAAAGCGTATTCGATATACGGAACAGCCAACATTAAAGAACGCCACCGCCATCGCTTCGAATTCAACAATTCCTACCTGAAGGATTACGAAAACGCGGGCATGATTGCATCAGGCATAAACCCTGATTCCAACTTGGTGGAAATGGTTGAACTGAAAGACCATCCGTGGTTCATTGGGGTTCAATTCCACCCCGAATACAAGAGCACGGTTGCCAATCCACATCCGCTTTTTGCGAAGTTTGTAGGAGCTGCTTTGAAGGCGTAAAACTCCGATTGCCTTAGCGAACAAGCTTTCTATCTTTGCGCCCCAATTAAAAAGTCGGAATGGACAAGAATTCAGCCATTGGTCTAACGCTCATACTCCTTATTTTCCTAGGGTTCAACTGGTATAACATGCCATCTGATGAAGAGCGTGCCGAGGCAAAACGCGTGAACGATTCAATCACAGTTGTTGAAGAGCAGAATGCCCGCTTGAACGAAACCGCCATTAAAGAAGCGGTTGCAGATTCAAGCACGGTTTACAGCATCGTGACCCCAGAAACTTTGGTGAAGGATTCTGCTGCTTTGGCAGAATACAAAGACAAATTCGGGGAGTTTGGTGATGCTTCGATGGGCGAAGACGGAACAGTCGTTATCGAAAACGATTTGCTTGCCATCACTGTAAACAAGAAAGGCGGACATCCGCTTTCTGTTCAGTTGAAACAGTATAGAACGCACGATTCGCTTCCGTTGGTTTTGTTTGAAGGACAGGACAACAAGTTCTCACTCGATTTCTTTGCCAAGAACAACCGTGTTTCTACTCAAGAATTGTATTTCGAACCCTCATCATCAGGTTTTACGGTATCTGGTGAGAACAAGAAAAGCCTTTCCATGCGGCTTGCTGCTGGGCCTGAACAATACATTGAATACGTATATACAATAACAGGAGGTTCTTATTTGGTTGATTTAGACATCAATTTTGTGGGAATGCAAAACGTGATTGAACGTAACGCTACCACGCTTGATTTGCATTGGAGAAATGATCTTCCACATCAGGAAAAAAGTCTGCAGAATGAGCGCGACAATTCCACCATCTACTATCGTTTCAGCGATGATGAAGTGGATTACATTTCGGAGCGTTCGGATGAAAAGGAAGAAATCAAAACCGACCTGCAATGGGTTGCTTTCAAACAGCAATTCTTCAGTTCTGTTCTTATCAATAAGGATGGTTGGGAAGGTCAATCTGACCTCGAAACAACAAGAGATGAAGCCTCCAACACGGTTGTAAAAACCTTTGACGCCAAGCTGACCATTCCTTACAGCCACCGCGAAATTGAGAACGTGGCCCTGCAATTCTATTATGGGCCGAACCAGTACAATTCGCTTAAAGATCTTGAACTTGGCTTAGAAAATATGATACCGCTCGGCTGGGGAATCTTTGGTTGGGTCAATCGGTTTGCAGTTATACCTCTGTTCAACCTTCTCAAGGACACTGGGCTTGGTTATGGAATCATCATCCTTATCCTTACCCTGGTCATAAAAACGGTGCTAATGCCGTTTACATATAAGGCGTACATGAGCACGGCCAAAATGCGTGTTCTGAAACCAGAAATTGACGAGATCAACAAGAAATTTGAGGGCAAGGACGACCCGATGGCCAAGCAACAGGCCACCATGGCGTTGTATAGCAAAGCAGGTGTGAATCCACTTGGTGGATGTCTTCCGATGCTGTTCCAAATGCCAATTTTAATTGCATTGTTCCAATTCTTCCCTGCTTCTATTGAGCTGCGTCAGCAAAGTTTTCTTTGGGCAGATGACCTGAGCAGCTACGATAGCATTTATGACCTTCCGTTTGAGATTCCGTTCTATGGCGATCACGTGAGTCTGTTCACGCTTCTGATGACCGTTTCTACCATCATTTATACACGATCAAACATGAGCATGCAGGCGGGAAATCCGCAGATGGAGCAGATGAAATGGATGATGTATCTGATGCCCGTAATGATGCTTGGTTGGTTCAACAACTATGCATCGGGATTGAGCTACTATTACTTTCTTGCCAACATGGTCACGTTCGGTCAGAACTTCGTGTTCACCAAATTGGTTGACGACAAGGCCATTCATGCCAAATTGCAGGAGAACAAGAAGAAGCCGAAAAAGCAATCGGGCTTTCAAAAAAAGTTGGAGGATATGGCCAAACAACGCGGTTATCAGGCACCCAAAGCAGACAAGAAAAAGTAAAGTTTCTCAGGACTGATTCTGAGACATGTTTTTAGCCGCAGATGCACGGATTTACACAGAATAAAATCAAAGCAATCAGATAAAATCTGTGCCTCTGCGGCAATAAGATTTCTGTACATCGTTTAAAGGTCAGCACAATTTGGTAGGGTTTTTGGCCCTGACCGACAAAATATTCAGACATGAAAAATCTATTTCCCTTACTTGCAATTAGTGCATTTGCATTAGTTGCGTTCAACTGCAAAAGCAATAAAGAAACCGTTTCGGCTACGCCAGATGTGAAAAAAGAGGTGAAGACCTCAGAACAAACAGAACCTCAGATGCTGGCCTCCATCGAACGAACCGCCTGCTACGGGCAATGTCCGATGTACAAGGCCACTTTCATGGACAATGGCGAAGTGAAATATGTGGGAAAACGTTTTGTGGAAAAGATTGGAACGTACAGAACGCTCTTATCAGCAGACGAAGTTCTTCTGATTCAGGAGAATATCATTGAGTATAAATACTTTAGTTTGGATAGTCTTTATCCAACACCGATTTCAGATTTTCCTTCTTGCATAACGGAAGCTCGCCTAAACGGAAAACTCAAAAAGGTTATTGACAGAAGAAATCCGCCTGATAATCTCAAGGCATTCGAGAAATTCCTTGATGGTCTTTTGGAAGGAAAGGAACTGGAAAAAGTTTCTGACGAGACGAATTACGATACGAAACAGAAGTAATTATTCGTCAACCTTGGCTGGCTCGATAAGGCTATAATTGCTCAGGTCAATCTTCATAATATCATACTTACCATTTGCCGAACCCTTAACGCTGTAGTAAGCGGTTTTGCCATCAGCAGTAATGGTGAATTCAGACTCATCTCCAGGCGTATTTATCGGATAACCCAGATTTTGAGGTTCGCCCCACGTTCCATCTGCTTGTATTACTGACTTGAAAATGTCGTAACCACCCATGTTCTTGTGGCCCTTGCTGCTAAAGAACAAGGTTTTTCCATCAGGCGCAATGAAAACGCTCTTTTCGTCCTCAATTGTGTTGAGTACACTCACGTTCTCCGCCTTTCCCCAGTCAGTAGTTGAAATAGCATTTGCCATCCAGATGTCTCCGTTACCCTTGCCGCCCGTTGGTCTTTCAGATATGAAGAACATGGTCTTAGAATCTGCCGTTAGGGAAGCATTGCTATCGAAATAGCCGCTGTTCACATTCTTGCCAAGCGAATAGGCTTTTGACCAGCGGTTGAGGCTAATTAAACGGGCGGCATCGGGCGAGCCGTCAGCAATGGCATCAGTAGCATTCTTATTCATCCTTGTTTTAGAAACGAATATGTCTCCCGCATTCTGATCCCTGAAAGTGAACAGTTGTCGGCCATCAGGCGAAATGCTGAGGTTGGCATCGTGGCCTTCGGTATTGATTGCACCTGGAATAGGAATCGCGGGTGCCCAACCGTTTAGGCTGTCGCTCCAATAAGATATATATATGTCCTCATACCAGTCGTTATCTTCTTCATAGCGTTTGCCGCCCTCGGTGTTCGATCTGCGCGAAGTGAACACCATGATTTTTCCATCTGCAGTAACTGAAGGATGATATTCATGATTCTCTTCCGTGTTGATTCCTTCGCCAGCTGAACTGATCTTTACATCCACAGGATTTGCCATCATATGAATAGTGGCCTCACATTTTGCCTTCAGTTCTTCGGCCTTTTCTCTATCAGCTTTAACAAGCTTATCGTTCTCCAAATATTTATTTAAGTGCGAAATAGCCTCTTCCTGCTCACGAACCATTCGGTGGGCAAGACCCATGTTGTATTCCAAATCTTTGTCAATCTCTGGATTGTTCTCCTGAGCTTTTTGAAGATACGCCAAAGCATCCTGTCCCTGATTCAGAGCGAGATAGCATTCGGCCATGCGCCAATTGAGCATGGCATCCGTTCCGTGCTCGGTGTAAAGCACGCGATAGATACGCAGCGCACCGTTGTAGTCGCCATCGGTCATGCTGCTCTTGGCCTGAAGCATCTTGATCTTATCGGGACCGGCAAGTAACTGCGCAGAAGCCGAGATGTGGATTGTTTGAAAACAGAAAACGATTGCGATAAGTTTGATAATGGATCTCATGTGATGTGCGGTTTGCGCCTAAAATTAACAATTCGGGAAACGATGGGACGGCCTGCTGAAATAGGATTTCAACATCCTATGAAGACTTACTCAACCATTCGTGGAAAAGTTTCAGTGCCTGAAGCTTTTTATCATCAAGTTTATAACTAATCACATTTTCTACATACCGTAGCAAGCCTTCATGATTGCCGCTTGCCATGGAATGAATTGCCTCTGATTGGTGTTCCAATCCAAAATTCAGCGCGGCATTAAACTCCGAAACAAACTCAGCGCTTAAAGGTCGATTGCTTACCCAACAGGCAAACACGAACGGCAAACCCGTAAGGTCTTTCCATTCCTGCGCAAGGTCTTTTACCACTGGAAACTTATCGCGAAGCGGAAAAGCACGGTCACCGATGACAACGCCAGCGGTTTTGCCTTTTATGTGTTCGATGAAATCGGCATCTGCCTGTTTCCATGTGGGCGAGATTTTCCAATGCTTTTCGGCCAGAAGTCGGGCCAGTTGCACGGAGGTTCTTGACTGATAATCGAGCAGAACCTCCTCAATTTCCTCAAGCGGAACCTCACTAAAGAGACAAACGGTCTCCACTGCGCCATCGGCTCCAATACAGCAATCAGAAATAATGTGCGATTCTTTCAACTCAGGAATGATGGCAACAGGCACCAATCCAAGGTCAACTTCTCCGCTGATGAGTTTCTTGGCGCAATCGGCCGGTGTATCCAATTGCAGGTTAATTTGATTTATCACCGCGTGATTCCTCAACCCGAAAATGAACGGATAAGAATTGGCGTATGATACTGCCGATACCTTTATTCTGTCTGCCTCTTGTCCCAAAATTGCGCCTCAAAAATCGCTATTTTCGCGCCTTGTCAACGCTACAGTCAACACAACTTGTTAAACATGATTTAGCCACTGATTCACAGATTATCACAGATAAAAATGATTTTATCCGTGGAGAATCAGTGAAAATCAGTGCATCTGTGGCAATAACATTTCCTTTCATCTCAACTGAAACAGAAACATGGAACTGAATGTTCTCTCGGCCGTTTCGCCAATTGATGGGCGTTACCGAAAACATACCGAATCGCTCTCTGATTATTTCTCTGAAGCTGCGCTGATCAAGTACCGCGTGCGGGTTGAAATTGAGTATTTCATCCAGCTTTGCGAACTGCCTTTACCACAGTTGAAAGACTTTGATCATTCGCTTTTCCCAACGCTGCGGAAAATCTATTCAGAGATTTCTGAAGCCGATTGCAAGCGCGTAAAGGAGATTGAGAAGACCACCAATCACGATGTGAAGGCGGTGGAATATCTCATCAAGGAGAAAATGGAAGCGCTCGGAATTGGCGAACAGATGGAGTTCGTGCATTTCGGATTGACCAGTCAGGACATCAACAATACGGCTACTCCGTTAATGATAAAGGAAGCTACCGAGCAGGTTTATCTTCCTCTTTTGGATGAAGTAATCGGAAAGTTGACATCCTTATCAACCGAATGGAAAGACATTCCGCTTTTGGCAAGAACCCACGGACAACCCGCTTCTCCAACCCGGATGGGAAAAGAAATTTATGTTTTTGTGGAGCGATTGGAAGCACAGAAAAAGCAATTGTTGGCTGTTCCTTTCTCCGCCAAATTCGGTGGTGCCACGGGTAATTTCAATGCGCATGTAGTTGCTTATCCAAAACTGGATTGGGTGGCTTTTGGGAACAAGTTTGTGAACGAAACCCTAGGACTGAGCCGCTCGCAGACCACCACACAAATTGAGCATTACGACAATACTGCGGCTTGGTGCGATGCGTTGCGAAGGATCAATACCATCATCCTCGACCTCGACCGCGATATGTGGGCATACGTTTCAAACGACCTATTTAAACAACGAATCAAAGAAGGGGAAGTGGGTTCTTCGGCCATGCCGCATAAAGTGAATCCAATCGATTTCGAGAATTCGGAGGGAAACATCGGTCTCGCCAATGCGCTTTTCGGGCATTTGGCAGAGAAGCTTCCTGTTTCGCGTTTGCAGCGCGATCTGACCGATAGCACGGTTCTTCGGAACATCGGTGTGCCGTTGGGTTATACGCTTATTGCGTTCCGTTCTACGCTGCGCGGATTGGAGAAGCTGCTTATCAATGAGGACAACATCCGCAAGGAATTGGAGAACAATTGGGTTGTGGTGGCAGAGGCCATTCAGACCATTTTGAGACGCGAAGGCTACCCCAAACCTTACGAAGCATTGAAAGCTTTTAGCCGTACCAACGCCAAGTTGGATGAAAAGGCCATGCTGGCGTTTATTGATTCATTGAATATTTCGGAGGGAATAAAGGAGGAAATGCGCGCCATCACGCCTTTTAATTATACTGGTCTAAGTCCTATTTGATTTAGAGAAGACCTTGAAGGTCTTTGCAGAGAGCTCAATACTCGTTCCGCTTTTTCTTTCGTAGCCAGATCTTCTGACCCGGAACAGGTTCTTCTCCCGGGTTCAGCTCATTGTGCTTGTAAAGCTGCTTCATCTGAATGCCATATTCCTGAGAGATCCAACGTAAAGTTTCGCCCGTGGCCACAAAATGGAAGTCGTGATTGCGGTTGCGGTTGCGCTTGGGCTGCAGGTAAATCAACTCGCCCGGAATGAGTTGCGCGCTGTTTGCCTTATCGTTGTACTTGAGCATCTTTCCTTTCCGAACTTGGGTCAGTTGCTCCAGCTTTTCGTACGTATCGCCTTCTTGCACACGAACATAGCGGATATCGTTACGCAGATACATCTGCCGTTGCGAGGTGGAAACGAATGCTTCCTTCGGATTGTCTGAATTATTCTTGTCTCCGGTTGGTTCTTTTTCTTTTGGAATTTCACGGCCCTTTGGCGGGGTTTTCATCCGGTCATACTTGTCGAGTTCATTCTCCTCAATGATTTTGATGAGCAATGCCGGATACTTCGGATTGGTGGCATATCCGGCATCCTTTAGCCCCTGCGCCCACCCTTTATAATCGGTTATTCTGAGTTTAAAAAGAGCGGCATATCGGTCGCGCCCGCTCAAGAACACGGAATGATCGTGGTAGCTTTCAAACACATTCTCATATACCCGAAAGCATTCGCCTTTGGCATCATCATCCATATGGAACTTCTTTCCGTCCCACACTCCATGGCACTTAATCCCGAAATGATTGTTGGCCTTCTGCGCGAGGGTGCTGTTGCCATCACCGCTTTCGAGGATGCCTTGCGCCAGCGTGATGCTGGCCGGAACGCCACTTATCAGCATTTCCTTCACGGCATAGGGCGCATAAAGTTCAATATACTCCGCACGGGTCAGTTTTTCTGAAGGCTGCGCGAGGTTGCTGCTCTGAGCCGAGGCCAGCAGCTGCGATGTGATGAAGACGTACGAAAGGAAAACGCGCATGGCCTAAAAGTAGATTCCGCTAACCGCATAACGCCCGAATGGCGATGATGTTTTAAACACGCCCGTGTTGATTCAGACCAATCCTCGGTGCTTCATCCCTTTCCAACCTTGTAGCCCGCCTGTGTGGATGGCCAGAATGGTGGTTCCTGATGCAAACTCACCCCTGTCAAGCTTGGGCGCGCCTTTCCCCTCTCGTTCAAGAGATGGGCGTCCGAACCTGTCGTGACGGGGTGAGTCAGACAGAATCATATCATATATACCGAACATCATTTTTCCCGTATAGATGGGATCGAGGGGAATTCCGGTGCGTTCGGTAAACCCATTGATGAACGCCAAAAGTTCAGGCTTCATCTTGGCGTAGCCTCCGAAATGGTATCCGGTCGATAGTTCATAGTCCATGGTCGATGGCGGTCGTAATTGCGATTCATTAATAAGACGTTTTACATCCTCCATCAGAAAATCGCCTCCTTTCAATGCCGGGAAACCCAACAATTGCTGATGTTCTTTCAGCGAAACAGCCAGCCCGGCCAAGGTTGTTCCCGTACCGGCCGCGCAGCACACCACATCAAAATGTTCTTCCACCCCCGCAAGAATTTCGGCACAACCGCGCACGCCAAGGCCGTTGGCACCGCCTTCGGGAATGATAAAACAACGGCCGAATCGTTGTTGTACAGACGTTGCGAGCAACGTCTCCGCACCCTGAACAGACGCTTCCGATACAGACGTTTCCGATACAGACGTTTCCGATACAGACGCTTCCGATAGAGACGCTTCCGATAGAGACGTTGCATGCAACGTCTCTACGCGGTATTCATCCCGCGATACAAATTGCAACTGCATTCCATTTTCCCGCGCAAATTTCAATGTCGGGTTGGTGGCATCATCCTCGCCACCGATAATGCCAATGCTTTCCATACCGGCCTTGTGGCACGCATAGGCCGTGGCGGCAATATGGTTGCTATACGCCCCTCCGAAGGTGAGAATGGTATGATGATTCTGTCGGACGGCCTCCGTCAGATTGTATTTGAGTTTGCGCCACTTGTTGCCGCTGATGTGCTCGTGAATAAGGTCGTCCCGTTTGATAAGAAGCCGAACACCAATGCCATCAAGAAGAGGATCCTTCACCTCCTGAACGGGCGACCCAGCAGGGCGGTAGGTTTTGGCGTAATCGATGGCATCCATGAGGGCAAAGAACGAACAGAAAGAAGAAAAAGGTAAAAATGAAGAAGGAAAAACGTCAGTTCTTGACGAAACGGGCAGTGGAAACCGCCTTGTCTCTATACAATTATGCACGCACAACCCTTCGCCCTCTTTCTTGTTTACTTTGCAAACGTGAACGAGATGGACGATTATTTCGGAAAGCCCAACCTTGACCCTGATGATTTCTACTATTCCAAAGAAGGCTACATTGTCTTTACGGAAAAGTATCTGCTCAAGCGCGGCTATTGCTGCAAAAACAGCTGCAAGCATTGCCCGTATGGGTTCGATAAGAAAACGGGACGAATCGGAAAAAAAGGCAATTAGCTAATTGACAGATGGATTTTAAAACCGCAGTTTCAGAAGGCATTCCAAGCCAATTACCAGCGCCAAGATCGCTTGATGCAACGTTGAGCCACGCACCAAAACGAAAAAACATTCTTAATGCTGATGAGAAAAAACTTGCCCTGAGAAATGCGCTGCGCTATTTCCCGAAGGAATGGCACGCAGAACTGGCCGCAGAATTTGCCACTGAGCTTAAGGTACATGGCCGCATCTATATGTACCGTTTCATACCCGAATATGAAATGCGTGCTCGGCCAATTTCAGAATACCCGGCCAAATGCCAACAGGCGGCCGCCATTATGCTTATGATTCAGAACAACTTGGATCCAGCAGTGGCGCAACATCCACAAGAACTCATCACCTACGGTGGAAACGGAGCCGTCTTTCAGAATTGGGCGCAGTATCGCCTAACGATGAAATACCTCTCAGAAATGACCGAGGAGCAAACGCTTGTCATGTATAGCGGGCATCCGATGGGATTATTTCCAAGCCATAAAGATGCACCAAGAGTTGTGGTTACCAACGGCATGATGATTCCGAACTACAGCAAACCTGACGATTGGGAGAAATTCAACGCGCTGGGCGTAACGCAATACGGACAAATGACCGCGGGTTCTTTCATGTACATCGGCCCGCAGGGAATTGTGCATGGAACGACCATTACGGTTTTGAATGCGGTGAGGAAAATAAAAGCAAACCCAGCGTTTAAAGACCACCCCCAACCCCTCCTTTCAAAGGAGGGGAGCTGGCACTCCGATTCAAATTCTGTGCAGACTTCTGATCAAGTCACCAACTCCTCCCCTGAAAAGGGGAGATGGCCAGAGGCCGGAGGGGTCAATCCTGAAAAGGGGGAGTGGCCGCAGGCCGAGGGGGTCAAATTGCCTCTATTTGTAACCTCTGGCCTCGGTGGCATGAGCGGAGCCCAACCCAAGGCCGGAAACATTGCCGGAGTTGTGACCATCTGTGCCGAAATCAACGCCATTGCCGCCAAAAAACGCCACTCGCAAGGTTGGGTAGACGAATTGATTGATGATGTGGATAGGTGCATCGATACCGCCATTGAATTTCAGTCGAAAGGAAAACCTCGCAGCATTGCGTTTGTAGGAAATGTGGTCAATCTGTGGGAACGACTTGCTGAAAGGAACATCAAGGTTGACCTCGGGTCAGACCAAACTTCCCTGCATAATCCTTGGGCAGGCGGTTATTATCCCGTTGGATTGAGTTATGAGGAAAGTAATTTGCTGATGACCAAAGAGCCAGAACAGTTCAAAAAACGTGTTCAGGAAACCCTCCGCAGACAGGTGTTGGCCATCAACACACTGGCAACGAACGGCATGTATTTCTTTGATTATGGGAATGCTTTTCTGTTGGAGGCAAGTCGTGCCAAAGCTGAAATCACAAAGCCAGACGGCTCATTTATATATCCAAGCTACGTGCAAGACATCATGGGGCCGATGTGTTTCGATTATGGTTTTGGGCCGTTCCGTTGGGTTTGCGCCTCCGGAAAAGAGGAAGACCTTCAAACCACAGATACCATTGCTGCTCAAGTAATTGAAGAAATGCTTTTGTGCGCACCTTCAGAAATTCGTTCTCAATTGCAAGATAACTTGCTTTGGGTTAGAGAAGCGCAGCAGAACAAACTCGTGGTTGGTTCGCAGGCGCGCATTCTTTATGCTGATGCTGAGGGAAGAATAAAAATTGCTTCGGCATTCAATCAAGCCATCAAGGAAGGAAAGATTGGGCCTGTGGTTCTTGGCCGCGATCACCATGATGTATCAGGA
>JBDNJH010000177.1:0-3536 GCA_041687875.1 Flavobacteriales bacterium
AAACATAAAAATGTGCGTGTGAATACTATTTCACAAAGCCCTACGGTAACTACCGCTGGTTCTGGTGTAGAAGGTTTTGAAGATTTCATCTCCAACGCAGACAAGCTTTCTCCGCTAGGAAATGCTACAGCCGAAGAATGTGCAAACTATTGCGTTTCAATGTTTTCTGACCTCACACGTAAAGTGACCATGCAGAACCTGTTCCACGATGGTGGTTATAGCAGCATGGGCGCAGCGGAATAAATTTTATCACGCTAAGGCATATAAATTTTTATTTGTAAAACGAAAAACGGGGCTAATTGCCCCGTTTTTCATTTGTAAACTCTTTTACTCTGCTTCTCTGCGCGAGAAACAAGCAGATTAGTCTTTCTTCTTCTTCTCGGCTTTGGGCATTTTTACCTCAATTGTCAGTTCCTCAGCGTCTTTCGCGTGTTTCACCGTAAGTACGTCTCCTTCAGAAACGGTGGCCCCGATAATAGCCTCTGCCAGTGGATCTTCCAAATACTTCTGGATTGCTCTTGCCAAAGGTCTCGCACCGAATTCAGGATGATAGCCTTTATCAGAAAGAAATTCTTTGGCTGAATCGTCCAACTCAACCGTGTAACCTGCTTCTACAATCCGCTTGAAAACGCTTTTCAATTCAATATCAATAATCTGATGAAGGTCTTCCTTCTTCAATTGGTTGAAGAGAACCACATCATCAATCCTGTTCAGAAATTCAGGAGCAAACGCTTTCTTCAAAGCTTTTTCAATCACACCTCTAGAGTGTTCATCGCTAGTTGAGGTTTTGGCATTTGTGGCAAAACCAACACCTTGACCGAAATCCTGTAACTGACGTGAACCGATGTTTGAAGTCATGATAACGATGGTATTCTTGAAGTCAATCTTGCGACCCAAAGAATCCGTCATAATTCCATCATCCAACGCTTGCAATAACAAGTTGAATACATCAGGGTGCGCTTTTTCAATTTCATCCAACAGAATAACTGAATAAGGCTTTCTACGAACCTTCTCCGTCAACTGACCACCTTCTTCGTAACCAACGTATCCCGGAGGGGCACCAATCAATCTTGAGATGGCAAATTTCTCCATGTATTCGCTCATGTCAATACGAATGAGCGCATCATCAGAATCGAACAGATAACGCGAAAGTACTTTGGCCAATTCCGTCTTACCAACTCCTGTTGGGCCTAGGAAAATGAAACTTCCGATTGGTTTGTTCGGGTCTTTCAGTCCAGCACGGTTACGCTGAATGGCACGAACAACCTTCTTGATGGCATCATCCTGTCCAATGACCTTCCCTTTGAGGTTCTCATTCATTTTCTGAAGACGCTCGCCTTCGTTCTGTGCTACACGATGAACTGGAATTCCAGTCATCATGGAAACAACCTCAGCCACATCTTCTTCCGTTACCGTTTCACGGTTTTCCTTTGTGGCTTCTTCCCATTTGTTCTTTTCTCGCTCCAATTCTTCTTGCAGCTTTCGCTCCTTATCACGCAAGTTGGCAGCCTCTTCATACTTCTGACTACGAACCACGCGGTTCTTTTCCTCTTTTACATCATCCACCTTCTTCTCCAATTCCACAATTATTTCTGGAACCTTGATATTGGTGATGTGAACGCGAGAACCTACCTCATCCAACGCATCAATGGCCTTATCTGGAAGGAAACGGTCTGTCATGTACCGATTTGTCAATGACACACAGGCCTGAATCGCCTCAGGTGTGTAGATGACATTATGGTGATCTTCGTATTTCCCTTTGATGTTGTTGAGGATCTCTACAGTTTCTTCCGGAGTAGTTGGCTCCACAATCACCTTTTGGAAACGTCTTTCGAGCGCACCGTCTTTCTCAATGTACTGTCGGTATTCGTCCAGCGTGGTTGCACCGATACATTGAACTTCGCCACGTGCCAAAGCTGGTTTGAACATGTTAGAAGCATCCATAGAACCGGAAGCTCCACCAGCACCAACAATCGTATGAATCTCATCAATGAATAGAATGACGTCCGGAGATTTCTCCAATTCATTCATCACCGCTTTCATTCGCTCTTCAAACTGACCACGGTATTTGGTACCTGCAACCAATGATGCAAGATCAAGAGTAACTACACGCTTTCCGAAGAGAACACGTGACACTTTTCGCTGAATAATTCTCAATGCAAGACCTTCTGCAATGGCAGATTTACCAACACCAGGCTCTCCAATAAGAATCGGATTGTTCTTTTTCCTTCGGCTTAGAATTTGAGAAACACGCTCAATTTCCTTTTCACGACCGACAACTGGATCCAGTTTACCATCTTCAGCAGCCTTTGTCAGGTCTCTACCGAAATTATCTAATACAGGTGTCTTTGATTTCGGGTCAACCGCCTTTCGCATCTGTCCACCACCACCAGCACCTGCACCAAAGTTATCACCATCATCGTCATCATCAGCAGACTGGCTGTGTTTGGCCTCAGGGCTGATTCTTGTGCCAGTTTCACCTAAAATAACCTCAACCTCTTCTTTTACGAGTTGATAATCTATTCCCATTTTCTTCATGCTTCGCGTTACAACGTTATCATCATCTTTTAAAATAGCCAACAGCAGATGTTCTGTGCCGATGCTCGTGCTTTTGAAAACTTTCGCCTCCAAATAAGTGATTTTCAATGCTTTTTCGGCTTGTTTAATCAACGGAATGTTTCCCAAATGGGCCTTCTTCGTAGGCTTTCCTGTATGCGTAGCTGCTTCAATGTCCTTTCTAAGGTCTTGAATATCAACTCCTAACGAAGTCAATATTTTGAGAGCAGTTCCTTCTCCTTCGCGAATAATCCCTAGCAAAAGATGCTCCGTTCCAATATACTCGTGACCCAATCTCAGCGCTTCTTCGCGACTGAAACTAATCACATCCTTTACTCGTGGTGAAAATTTCGCGTCCATATTGTCTATGTCAAATGTCGGTTTTATACAGCAATCTACTCAATCAAACAGCAAACAATTACCTCATGTTCAAAATTACTTTCGGTCTAATGGTGTGCTTGCAATTCGCTTCGTTTTTATCAACAGAAATCTGTTAGTAATAACTGCCTTTTTAAAGTCCCGAAAAACGCGCTAACGCTAGCGAAAAGCGTAAATTCGATCACAATTTTTTAGTACGGTTTATCAAAGACCGTGCAAACGTAAAAACACTAACATTTTGTCATGGCAGAAGGAGAGAGGATAATACCGATCAACATTGAAGAAGAGATGAAGACCGCTTACATCGATTATTCGATGTCTGTAATTGTTTCAAGAGCGCTACCTGATGTAAGGGATGGCCTGAAACCAGTTCATAGAAGGGTGCTTTTTGGAATGCTCGACCTTGGAGTTCGGGCAGGTAGCGCACACAAGAAATCGGCTAGAATTGTGGGTGAGGTGCTTGGAAAGTACCATCCGCATGGCGATTCATCTGTATATGACACCATGGTACGTATGGCTCAAGAATGGTCGTTGCGTTATCCATTGGTAGACGGACAAGGAAACTTTGGTTCTGTTGATGGTGACAGCCCCGCTGCCATGCG
>JBDNJH010000178.1:0-2957 GCA_041687875.1 Flavobacteriales bacterium
TATTTCATCTTTGGAATTCTTGTTAAAGATTTCCATTCGCTTATCGATATTTCCTTCCAATGAATTTTGATTGAGATATGGGATTCCGTTCCGTTCAATAGCAATCTCTGCCAAGGCTCGAGACTCATTGCTCAATGTTTTTCCCAAGTCCTCATTCCCACCTATGGAACAGGCCAATGGTAAAAAATGAATAAGTTGCTCATCATAAAGGCTGTGTTGCATATCGAGCCATGTGAATTCAGGGTCGTTTGCTCCCCAAGATGATGAAGTTACCGAGGTTATCAGCAGCGGTTTAAGCTGCAAGACTTCAATGGCAGAACAGACGGCAATGTTTACAGCTGGAAAAGACCCTGTAAAACACATGGCCACCTCATCGCCTTTTTCAAGCCCCGCGTCTTTAAACAATTGCACAACAACAGCCGCAAAGTTTGGATTGGTAGTGGAAAGTTTCATAGGTAAGGATCCTCTACCTGAAGTAATCTCGGTGAACTGCTGACCAATCAATCCAGTCTCATTCGGGTCGTTGATGTTGTCAATGGCAATCTCATTTGCAAATTCATCCTCCTTCAGGTGTTCCATGCATTTCTGCATGAGCAGCGCAGCCTGCATTTTTTCATCATACCAATCCTCTTTCACAGAAACCTTTGTATTCTCCACAATCCACATCAAAGCAATGGACAGGAAGGCCAGTATCAAAAGCACCATTGTTGAACGTATGGATATTCTATTGTTCATGGGCAGTGCTTAATAAAGATCTGGGATTATCTGGCCCCAATATGCCAGGATGACAAACAGTCTCACCAAAATGGATGTTATGGCCAGCATAGAAAGTGTTTTCACGTATCCCTGTTTTACCGACCAATGGGCAATTAGCCCTGGCACAACCCAACCCACCGCACTGAATTCGAGGGTTGTGGTGGCTGTATTTACAAACATGTAATGATGCGAAATAATGGAGAAGATGGTGCCGATGAGCAAAGACACCACCATCTGTCTTCTTCCAAAAAGAAAAGTATATCTCGATATGAGTTTAACCAACAGAAATGTGATAAGGGCTATTGCCAGAACGCCTAAAATCCTGTCTGGCGATGTGAGTTGCAGTGCAATGTAGCCGGGCACAATAATGCCGCCTGCGGCCATGCCAAAAGCCTCTACGAACAAGAGACTCAGCACAATTCCTATTGTTATGGCAAGTTCTATCATACCTGTTCGGTTTTCAATTGTAGTTCATGCATATTCTCAAACATTTTGCTCAGTTCGGCCCCTCCTGCTCCCATATTTCCGAACGCTACAATCGTGCTGTTTTGGTCAGAAACTTCGACCAATTGCTTGTATTGTTCTTCAGTAGGTTTTTGCCCCAATCCAACAACCTTATTCTTCGGTATTCCATTGGTCAAACACATTCCTCTCACCGCCTCCATGTTCTCTCCAATAAGCACCAACCTATCATACTCAAGACCTGCAATCATTTCTACCAACTGCACTGCTCGCTCCTGCCTATCCTTTCGGCTGTTAAGTACTATAATCTTGAACTCGTTTTCATCGCATTTGGCAACAATACTGTTCCATAAAATCAATGAAGATTCCGGGTCATTGGCAGCCAAGGCATTGAAGAAGTGGATACGCTTCTGACCCTCTTTTATACTGACCATGCGCAAAACACCTTCATCTGGCAGACTTGCATGCATTCCTGGAAGCGCCACCTCTTTGGTAACACCAAACCCCAAACACACATCTAAGGCAAGTGCCACATTCTCCTTGTGCTCCAAATAGCTGAATCCCTCCATGTCCGCATCAGTAATTTGATCTGGTCTGCTGAATTTGATGACACAATTGTTCTTTTTGGCCACATCGGACATATAGCGCGTGTATCGGTCTTCGGCTGTAAATAGAGAAGAATTCTTTGGTATCGTATTCGAAATAGCTACAGCCACATCGTCCAAAGTTGGCCCCATCACATCTAAATGGTCCATTCTGATGTTGGTGATAACCCCCACAGTGGCCTTTATCATCTGCTTTTCTGTAATCCTCTGGTAATCTGGCTGCACTGCCATGCATTCTATGATAAGCACCTCTGCATTCTGCTCAGAACAGTATTTGACAATATTCAGTTGCTCCAGAATATTTGCTTTTTCCTTTCTATGTATTGCCACCTCGTTTCCATCTGGCAATATCATACGTGGGTACGTGCCAGTAACCTTGGTTATGCTGGGTATTCCTCCTGCACGAAGTCCAGCACCAATCAACCGTGTTACGCTGGATTTGCCACGTGTGCCGTTTACATGAATCCGATGAGGAATGGATTTCAATACTTTTTGATGCCGTTGGTACTCCATAATAAGATAGAGCAGCAGCAATACCGTGACCATCGTTATGATTGAAATACTTTGCATGGAGAACTATGAATTTTATAAACGAACTTAGCGTGAGAAGTGTTACTGCAACAATTACAAATCACCGTAAACCCCGACAATAGCCTGTTTCAATTTCATACAAAGGTTTAAACCAATTCTGAAGACATTCTGAATTTTTAGGAATCGATTGAAAAAATATGTAATTCGTTGTCAAATCGGTAGGCTATTCCCCAACCGTAACGCTTGCAAAGCTCTTTGAAGATGGACAATTCGAAACCCTTTGGGTAATCTTATGAGATGCCAAAAAGAGGCAGGCAACAACCAGTGTTTGAATCCTTTTCACTTTAATAATTATTGTTGCCTGCGCTCTCAACCAACCAATCTAATCTTCGTCACCGTTTTGATCTTCCGTCTCAACCACTTGGCTAAGAACAACACCGTTTGCATCAATCACCACTTCCAGTTCGTTTTCGCTGCTTATCAGTTCAAACTCGTAAACGGTGTCGGTCGAAGTTTCCACTATTTCAGCTTCTTCTAGCACATAACCTACAAAAGCAGAATCGAGGGTGCTCTGTACGTTAACAGGAATTTCCGCGTTGTTGA
>JBDNJH010000179.1:0-10804 GCA_041687875.1 Flavobacteriales bacterium
AATCATAACTTGTTGATAATTAACGAAGTAAACAAAACGAGCGACTGAATAATTAAAAGGTGAAATAAATCTTGAAATTTGAATCGCACTCAAATAAAGAGTGCTTGACTCAAATGGTAATTATTAGAGGTTGCCTTAAGTTGAGTCCTGCCTAACTTAGATTGAGTCCTGCCTATATTAGATTGAGTTGTACCTAGCTTAGGTTGAGTTGTACCTAGCTTAGGTTGAGATTGACCTAGCCTAACTTGAGTTCTGCCTACATTAGGTTGAGACGTGGTTGACAAAAAAACCCCGATTCTGAATTCAGAACTGGGTTTTTAAAGCCCTTTTTCTGTTAAGGTTATGTACTTGGGTTGTTGTTCGCAGGTGGGCTGGTAGGCGTGGTTGAAGGAGTTGGATTCGTAGCTCCCTGTCCTTCAAAACATCCTTTCAGTCCGTCACACACAATTTGCGCTCCCGGAACGTTATCTCCTCGATGACGCTTGGCGTTGTAATACTGATTGGTCATAAACTTGTAGCTGAAATGACCTGCCCCCCCCATAGCGCGCGTTTAGCTTTTTGCGTAACGCGTGCCTACCAAGCATTCAACATTCCTTTTACCAGAAAGCTTCAAGGTTTTAAAACCTTGAAGGTCTTGGCTAGTTTTACCCACAAAAAAAACGCCAAACCTACCACTAGGTTTGGCGTTTTTACTTGGCGTAGTTTATACGCCTATGGCAGCAAATTCAAAGGCTGCATGGTTATGTTAATGCTTTGGTCTTCTCCCGAAACCAGCAAAATAGGCTCGGTTGTGGTTACATAACCCAATGCCGAGAAAGTTACCGTGGCATCTTCTTCTTGCGTTAGGTCGTTTATGCTAATTGTACGTTCGTTTAATAGGTTTTGCCATAATTTCTAGGTTTTAAGGTGAATGATTAAGCCAAATTTAAGTCGCTCAAATTCTCATTTTCAGATTTTTTGTGCTCTGTTTATGCTGATATTGGTCTGTTGAGCCTTAGTTAGACTTCCCATCTTCTTGCAATGCCTTGCTCTACTTCCTGCTAAATGCGCTGCAATGCGCGCTCCGCTGCCAGCTAGACGAAAACAGTCATTTTTCGGATGATTTTCGGTTGTTTGTAAACCTCCGAAAACGGTCAACTTATATCAGAAACCGAAATTTTGCCCTGTTCCTGCAATGACGAAGACACGCGCACGGAATTCAATTTCAGTACTTTCGCGCCCCTTCTGATAATCTATAGAAATGACCGGAAAATTATTCGCGTTACTGATGCTTGTTGGGCTTACATTAAGCACATTTATTCAAGCACAGACAACATTCCCCATAAACGGAGTGCAGGACAAGGATGCAACCGTGTATGCTTTTACGCATGCAACCATTCATGTTGATGCCAGAACCGTTTTTGCAGACGGAACCCTTTTGGTCAAAGAGGGTCGTGTGGTTGCCGTAGGAACAGGAATTGCTGTTCCGAAAGGTGCTGTGGAGACCGACCTGAAAGGGAAACACATTTATCCGTCCTTGATTGATGCGTTTTCGACCTATGGAGTTGAGCAGGCGAAAAAGGAGAAGAAAGACAATCCTGGGCCGCAATACGATTCCGATAAGAAAAGTGCTTTTGCTTGGAACGATGCCTTGAATCCTGAAGTGAGTGCTGCCGAGAAATTCGCGCCAGATTCTAAGAAGGCCGAAGAACTGCGAAAGCAAGGTTTTGGGGCCACTGTTTCGTTGGTTCGGGATGGCATTGCCCGTGGAACTTCTGCTTTGGTTCTGACTGGTAGTGGAACTCCGAACGAGAACTTGCTGCAACCAAATGTGGCTGCCAATTATTCGTTCTCAAAAGGAACTTCTGGACAGAACTATCCCAGTGCACAGATGGGAGCCATCGCGCTTTTGCGCCAAACCTATTTTGATGCCGATTGGTACTCAACCCTCAATGACAACACCAAGGAAATGAACCTAGGACTGGAGGCTTGGAGTGGCGTTCAGGCGATTCCACAAGTGTTTGAAAGCCCAGACCTACTGAGCGTTTTGCGTGCAGATAAAGTGGGCGATGAATTCGGAAAGCAATATATTTTCCTTGGCAACGGAACGGAATACAGACGCATTGAAGCGGTGAAAAACACAGGCGGTTCATTCATCATTCCGTTGAAATTGCCAGAGGCTTTGGACGTGGAAGACCCGTTTGATGCACAACTGGCGAGCTACGAAGAACTGTTGCATTGGGAATTGGCACCAACCAATCCGAAGGCACTGAAGGCTGCGGGTGTTGTGTTTGCATTTACCTTAGATGGCTTGGAAAAGGAAGACGCTTTTTGGCCAGCGATTAGGAAGGTTATTGAGAGTGGATTGGATTCAATTTCGGCCTTAGAGGCTTTGACAACAGTTCCTGCAAAGATGTTGGGTTTGAAAGAGGTCGGTTCGTTGCAGAAGGACAATTTGGCCAATTTCCTCATCACATCAAAATACCTTTTCGAGGAAAAAAACACCATTTTGGAACATTGGCTAAAAGGCAAGCAATACAAAATTACAGAGGCAGAAGGAGACTCGATTAGCGCCAATTATTCCCTCAAAATGGGAAGCAAATCTTGGAATTTAGAACTGACAGGAACTGCCGATAAACCAAGCGCTAAACTTGCCAAAGCCGACACGGTGAAGTTGGATATTTCGTTCAGTCTCAACAACGAATTGGTGACAATCTCCTTTGCTGACGAGAAAGATGCGAAAGCAAAATATCGCCTCACGGGACGAAAAGACGGTAAAAACTTCAAAGGTCAAGGACAAGGGCCAGAGGGTGTTTGGGCAGATTGGACTTTGACCTACCAATCAGAATTGAAGAAAGACGAGAAAAAGGAAAAAGAAGAAAAGGATAAGAAGGAAAAGGATAAAAAAGACGAGGCGAAGAAAGACACGGTCCTCGGAAAAGTGGTTTATCCTTTCATGGCATACGGCTATACGGAAGCACCAAAACAGGAGGCAATTGTTATTCGGAATGCAACAGTTTGGACTAACGAAACAGATGGTATTTTAGAACGAACAGATGTTTTCATCAACAACGGAAAAATTCAAGCCGTTGGAAAAGGCGTAGTCGTTCTAGAAGGCACCATTGAGTTTGATGGAACAGGAAAACATGTCACGTCAGGCATTATAGACGAGCACTCGCACATTGCCATCAGCAGAGGCGTAAACGAAGGCACACAAGCTGTAACTGCCGAGGTAAGCATTGGCGATGTGGTAAACTCCGAAGACATCAACATTTACCGCCAATTGGCTGGTGGCGTGGTGGCTTCGCAATTGCTGCATGGTTCTGCTAATCCTATTGGTGGTCAGAGCGGCATCATCAAACTTCGTTGGGGCAAATTGCCAGAAGAAATGAAGGTGAAAGATGCGGCTGGTCACATCAAATTTGCCTTGGGCGAAAACGTAAAACAATCTAATTGGGGCGAGTATTACACTACGCGATATCCGCAAACGCGCATGGGTGTAGAGCAAGTTTTCTACGATGCGTTTTATCGCGCCAGAGCTTACAAGGCAGAATGGGAAGCCTTTAATGGTCTGGAAAAAAAAGACAAATCATCGGCTGCCAAACCAAGACGCGATATTGAGCTCGACATACTTGTTGAAATTATGGATAGTAAGCGTTTTGTGACCTGTCACAGCTATGTGCAGCAGGAGATAAACATGCTAATGCACGTGGCCGACAGTATGGGTTGGAAAATGAACACGTTCACGCACATCCTCGAAGGTTACAAAGTGGCCGATAAGATGAAAGAACATGGCGTTAGTGGATCTACGTTCTCTGATTGGTGGTCGTACAAGTATGAGGTTAATGATGCCATTCCTTACAATGCTGCGCTGATGCACGAGGCGGGCGTGAACGTGGGAATCAATTCGGATGATGCGGAAATGGGAAGACGTTTGAACCAAGAAGCTGCCAAAGGCGTGAAATACGGTGGCATGAGTCAAGAAGATGCGTGGAAAATGGTGACGCTCAATCCTGCCAAAATGCTGAAGCTGGATAAGCAGACTGGCAGCTTGAAAGCAGGAAAAGATGCGGATGTGGTCGTGTGGTCAGATAATCCATTATCCATTTACGCCAAGGCCGAAAGAACGTATGTTGATGGCGTTCTCTACTTCTCTCTTGAGAAAGACAAAACGGCACAACATCAACTGGATGAGGAACGAAATCGCCTTATTCAGAAGATGATTTCGGCCAAAAAAGGCGGAGCAAAAGCTGATAAACCAAGCAAAAAAGAACATCATCTTTATCACTGCGATACGATGGAACCATAAACCGAATCGTTATCTTTAAACTTCAAAGATCATGTTAACTCCATCACATAAACTTACCGAAGCGCAACTGGAAGTGCTGAAAACACTCCGTCATGTGAATGACGAAAAAGAACTAAAGGAAGTGAAACAATTGTTGAACTTTTACTTCAGGAAAAAGCTGGACGAGGCCACAGGCAAAGCGGAATCCGCTCAGGGTTTTAGCGCAAGTGTATATGAGCAGTGGCTAGCCGAAGGTAAAAAGTGAGATGAGAGTCGTTCTGGACACTAATACCTTTCTTTCATGTATCGGAAAACGGTCGCCATATCGGAACGTGTTTGATGCGTTCCTCGAAACGAAATTTGAGCTCTGCATTTCCACAGAAATACTTCTTGAATATGAAGAGAAATTCATCGATTTCTGGGGAGTTGAGGTAGCACAGAATCTCTTAGGTTTGATTCTAGCTTCCGAGAACGTCATACGAGAATCACCATTCTTCCATTTCGGCCTTGTGATAGGTGATGAGGACGACAATAAATTTGCTGACATCTACATTTCGGGCGGTGCAGATATTCTTGTTTCCAATGACAAAAAGATTCTTGCAATAGACGAAAACGCATTTCCACCCGTAAAAACCATGACTTTGCAAGCATCCAGCCGCTTGCTAACTAAAAAAAACACATGAGAGCAATTCTGACATCTATAATTCTTATGGCCGCCACCAACGCTTGGGCTCAGATTCCCGTCCCCGGGAAACTGCCCCAAAAGGCCGTAATCCTAACAGGAGCCATTGCCCATATCGGAAACGGTGAGGTGATGGAAAATGCCGCCATCGGCATGGAAAATGGCAAGATCACCTTCGTGAAACCGATGGCGACTGTCAAACTGAATCCAGAGGAAGCGGACATCATTGATGTTACCGCCAAGCACGTTTACCCAGGTTTTATCAGTCCAAACAACACGCTTGGCCTGACCGAAATTGATGCGGTACGCGCCACAAACGATTATGCGGAAACCGGTGTTTACAATCCTGAAGTGAGAACAATCACATCATTCAGTACGGACAGTAAGATATCTACTACGGTTCGTTCTAACGGGGTACTGATTACACAGGCAACACCACGATCTGGAAGAATCTGCGGCACAAGTGCCGTAATGTATCTAGATGGTTGGAATTGGGAAGATGCGGTTCTGAAGGAGGACGATGGAATTCACGTGAACTGGCCAAACCGTTTCCAACGTTCGGGCTGGTGGGCAGAGCCAGGGCCAACCAAAGCAAATGAGAAGTATGATGAGCAGGTTGATGAGCTTCGAGCCTTCTTGCAGCGAGCCAAGGCGTATACCGAAAACCCATCGCCAGAATTCAATCAGAAAATGGCCGCATGTAAAGGTCTTTTTGATGGCAGTCAGAACCTTTATCTGCACGTGAGCGATGCCAAGGGAATTATGGAATCTGTGTTGTTTGCCGAATCTGTAGGAGCGAAAAAACCAGTGATAGTTGGTGCCACCGAGGCTTGGTTGGTGGTTGATTTCTTGAGTACCAAGAAGATTCCCGTCATTTTGGAGCGGACGCATTCGTTACCTGCCAATGCTGACGATAACATAGATCAACCCTACAAGTCGGCAAAAGCACTGTTTGATTCTAAGATTCTTTTCTGCTTGGATTATGCGGGAGACATGGAAGCCATGGGTTCGCGCAACCTTCCTTTCACGGCAGGAACAACGGTTGCTTATGGTGTGCCAAAAGAAGATGCTGTGAAATCCATCACCTTAAATGCCGCCAAAATTCTTGGAATTGATAAAACTTCTGGCTCGCTGGAAGCAGGAAAGGATGCCACTCTTTTTGTCTCAACAGGCGATGCGTTGGATATGATGACAAACGATGTGACCCAGGCTTGGATACGCGGCAAGGCAGTTGATTTAGACAATCCACAGAAATACTTGTACAGGAAGTTTAAGGGCAAGGCGGAGAATTAAAAATGCCGAATTGGCTGCAGTATGCTTTTGGCTTTGGGTTAATTCTGCTTAGTCTTTCCCATTGGTTTCCGCTCGGCATTTGGCCGCTTGAACTGTTGGGTGCCTTCGCCCATTTCACGGCAACCTTCTGTATCCTCGTTCTAATTGCAGCACTGTTGCTGAGACTATATTTCTTGACTGGATCGGCTTTCCTATCGCTGGTATTGAATGCCGCTTTGGTTACTCCTCACTTTGCTTCAATTCCGAGTTCGGTCAACCCGCATTTCACCATCGCTCAGTTCAATGTATACCACAACAATCCAACGGCTGATGAGGCCATTCAATTCATTGCAAACACCAATCCTGATGTTTTCACCATTCAAGAATTGAACACACACTGGAGTGAATCAATTGATTCTATTTTCAGCCAATCGCACTCCTACACGGTTAAAGTGCCTTCGGAAAACTGTTGCCATGGCATCGGCTTTTACTCCAAATTTCCGATTACATCTTACGAAGTGCTGGATATTGAAAAAACGCCCGTTATCGTTGCTCACGTATTAATCAATCACTCAGAACTTACTTTGATCTCGCTGCACACCCGTCCACCCGTATTTCCCAATGAAACGGATCAGCGGAATACGCAACTGAGAACCGTTGCTGAAATAGCGCGTACTATCAAGAATCCCATCATCGTTTTGGGCGATTTCAACATTGTTCCGTGGGATTCTGAGTTCAAAGATTTTCTTTTGAAGGGAAATCTGAAGGTTGCGCACCATGGTTTTCAAGCCACTTTCCCGATGGAATTTGGGTTTCCATTAATTCCCATCGACCACATCACCTATTCGGATAAACTAGTTCCGACATCCTGCCAAACAGTTACCATTCCGGGTTCAGACCATCGGGGGTTGGTGGCAGGATTTACTTTTAAAGATTGATGATCTTCGCAGCCCATGTTCCGATTTGTTGCGCTTCTTTTTCTTTTGTTGAGTTCGTTCCATGCGTTCTCTCAAATAACGCAAACCATCCGCGGAAAAGTGGTAGATGCGGTTTCGCAGCGCGGACTTCCAGGAGCATCGGTGGTAGTGTTGGATTCACTCACTTTCAACGGTTCGGCAACGGATGTTGATGGCAGTTTCAAGCTAGAAAACGTTGCAATTGGCCGCGTTTCCCTCAAAGTTTCTTTTATTGGTTACGAAGATCAATTGCTGCAAAACTTAGTGTTAAATCCGTCTAAGCAGATGGTGTTAAACATTCAGTTGCAAGAAAAGATTAACGCAGTTACTGAAGTGGTTATTAAAGCGGAGCGCGACCAAGGCGAACCGCTCAACGAAATGGCCATTGTGAGCGCACGGGCTTTTTCGGTGGAAGAAACGAGGCGTTTTGCAGGTTCGTGGCAAGACCCAGCACGAGCCGCTGCTGCTTATGCAGGCGTTTCGGGTGGTTCGGACGAGCGAAACGACATCATCATCCGTGGAAACTCGCCAACGGCTGTTCTTTGGCGTTTAGAAGACATCAACATCCCAAACCCAAACCATTTGAGTTTTTCGGGAAGTACGGGTGGCCCGGTAAGCGTGCTCAACAATAACATGCTGGCCAATAGCGATTTCTTTACAGGTGCCTTTCCAGCCGAATATGGCAACGCAAATGCAGGTGCGTTCGACCTCAATCTGAGAAGGGGAAACAACGAAAAGCGCGAGTATTATTTCCAACTAGGATTGGCAGGATTAGAATTCGGTTTAGAAGGCCCGTTCTCTAAAAAGAGTTCTGCTTCCTACTTAGCATCCTACCGATATTCTACCATGGCCATTATTGGACTAATGGGAATCGACTTCGGTATTTCGGCCATTCCGCTCTATCAGGATTTGACGTTTGTAATTGATGTTCCGACCCAGAAAAAAGCAGGTCGGTTTACCCTTTGGGGAATCGGTGGTTTGAGTTCTATTCACATTACAGACAATCCGGGGTTTAACGATGGAAACCAAGAAAAGCGCGACCAAAAACTGGGTTCAGATATGGGTGCTGCTGGGCTTACCCATCTTATTTTTATTGGCGAGAAAACCAGCCTAAAAACCACCATTGCCGCCACGGGTTTGCACCAATGGCAGACAAAGAATATCATTGAAGAAACAGATTCTACCTCCAACACCTACCTCGAAACCTATAACAAAAACGTAACGCTTGGCGCCAGCATTCATAGCCAGTTAAACACCAAACTGAGTGCACGAAGCAACCTTAGAACAGGTGTTATCTACGACCAAAAGTTTATCTCCTTTGTCGATAGCACCATCGACCTAAGCAGCGGCAACTATTATGTCAATCTCAACCTACAAGAGAACTACGGGTTGGCCCAAGTTTATTCTCAATTTCACCATCGTTTTTCCGAAAAAACTACTGGAACGCTAGGTGTTAGTGGGCAAATGAGCACGTTAAACACCTCCTTTGCCATTGAGCCGCGCATTGCCTTTAAATGGACACCGTTTAGACGCCATAGCTTCTCGGTTGGTAGCGGAATGCACAGCCAAATGCTTCCTGCTTTAACCTATTTCTATCAAAGCTACTTACCTACAGAAAACCAGTATGTAACCACTAATCGCGATGTGGGTTTTACGCGAAGTGTGCATGCCATTGTGGGCTACGATTGGACAATTGTTCCTAAACTGAGGCTCAAATTGGAGGGGTATTATCAATACCTCTATAAAATTCCGGTAGAGCCAACTGCCTCATATTTTAGCATGGCAAATGCGGGTTCGAGCATTGGAGATGTGCAGGTAAGCGACAGCTTAGAAAACAAAGGCACGGGCGATAACATGGGAATTGAATTCACGCTGGAGAAATTTTTCGACCGTGGCTACTACTTCCTACTAACGGCATCGCTTTACAATTCTGCCTACAAAGGCAGCGATGGCATAAGGCGCAATACGGCCTTCAATGGCAATTACAACCTGAGTGCGCTGGGCGGTTACGAGTTCAAAATCAGCAAGAAAAACACCTTGGCGTTTGATTCAAAAATTACTTGGACGGGCGGTGCCCGTTATGTTCCGATAGATATTGATGCTTCGGTGGCAACGGGCGAAACCGTTCGGGATTATAGCATTGCTTACGAAAAACGCTACAAAGATTATTTTAGGATGGATTTGAAGGCCACCATCGTATTAAACGGCAAGCGCGCTTCGCACAGTTTGGCGCTCGATTTTCAGAATGTGACAAACACGAAGAACATTTTCAGTCAGAATTTCAATTCTGATACGGGGCAGTTAGAAACCAAATACCAGCTCGGGTTTTTGCCCTTGGTGTATTATCGGGTGGAGTTTTGAACAACAAACCTGTGTTAAGAAAACTCATTCATCAACCAGATTAATGGTGTGGATATTAACTTGCGCCACTTAAGTGAATTTCATGCGAAGCAGAAGGGACTTTATCCGCATCAGCGGTTTTATAGGAATAGGGTTTGTAGGTCTAAAACTTTACGCCTGTGGCGAAAGGGCTGCAATAGGAGAGGCAGTAGCTGAATCAATCTTAGGTTATGGCCCATTGGTTAAAGATCCGCTAGGTGTGCTCGATCTTCCAGAAGGATTCTCTTACAAGGTAATCTCTACCCAAGGCGACAAGATGGATGATGGCCTTTTGGTTCCTGGTAAGCAGGATGCCATGGGAACCTTTAAGGGCGAAAACGGAAAAGTTATCATCGTTCGTAATCACGAAATTGTTCCTACAGATAAAGAACTTGGTGCTTTTGGCCGCGACAATATGAATCTCGGAGACATACCGAAAGAGGATTTCTACGAGTTCGGCAATGGCGAATTCCCTGGACTTGGAGGCACCACAACCTTGGTTTTCAATGAAGAAACGCAAGAGGTTGAAAAGGAATTTCTAAGCCTTGCAGGAACGTATAGAAACTGTGCTGGCGGTGTTATGCCTTGGGGCAGTTGGATTACTTGCGAAGAAGATGTGACGAAAATTGGTGAGTTTGAAGGAAACGTTGAGAAAGAACATGGTTACATTTTCGAAGTTCCTGCCAGTTCAGAAGTAAAGCGGAGTGCTCCGAAACCAATAAAAGAAGCAGGTAGATTTAACCACGAGGCCGTAGCCTACGACCCAAAAGGCGGCATCTTATACATGACAGAAGATAGATCTGACGGATTGCTGTATCGCTTCATCCCCAATACGAAAAACAATCTTCATTCAGGAGGTAAATTGCAGGCATTGGTCATCAAGAATGGTCCAAAATTCGATACCCGTAACTGGCCAGAAAGTGCTGGGCCAGATATTCTTCAAAACATACCCATGGCATTAGATTGGGTTGATTTAGACGATGTAGAATCCCCGTTGGATGATCTTCGTTTGAGAGGCCACACAAAAGGTGCTGCCCTTTTTGCACGTGGAGAAGGAATGTGGTACGATGAAGGTGTTATTTACTTTGCTTGCACCAATGGTGGAGATTTGATGAAAGGACAAGTTTTTAAACTTACCCCAGGTGCCGATGGAGGCAAATTAGAGCTCTTTATTGAGCCGAATAACGTGGACATCATGAAGTATTGCGACAACCTTACCGTTGCTCCTTGGGGCGATGTGATGATTTG
>JBDNJH010000180.1:0-3594 GCA_041687875.1 Flavobacteriales bacterium
AGCTGTCCGAAAACGGATTGGCCAAAAAAGAAGCTACTTTTATTCATGTAATTGATTTTTTTTGCAAAACCAAATTACACTAAAGCGGGATGACCTAAAAAGGAAATCCCGCTTTTAAAATTGTTTTATCGGACAGTAGTGATTTAATAATTCACTTAACTCTATACTGGAAATATTTGGTTGCAATTTCTCATTGGTTTTTTTGTCCGGAGCATGAAACTTAAACAGTCGTTTCTGTAATTCATTGAGAATCTTGTGTTGTATTAGCTTTTTTTCATAAGTCATTTTTGCGTGTATTAATTAGTTAATTATAATAGTTGAAGCTTATTTTCCTGACCTCAAGGTTGTTTCGTTTGTTTTCAGGTCGAAATTAGTTTTTATCTATCGGTTTAATTTTTGCACTGTCGTCCCGTCTTGCTTAGTATGCCACATTGGTTCGCGCAAGACTTCCATAGAATTTCTTGCGAGGGAAATAACTCGCAAAGTCTGTGACCGGGCAAAAAGCATGCTTCCCCTCTTGTGTCCTATTGCCTGCCGTTCTCGTCAGCATATCAACTACCGTATTCAACAATCTCAAGTGCTTCGGGTCTTTTGTCATTGGGTGGGCTGGTGCGAAGATAATGGGCTCACATTAATTAATAGGGGGACTAGGCGAAAAGTTTAGCCAAACGAAAAAGGAAGAAAGTAGTATCAGTAACCCCTCTAAGGTTAGCCCCCGCTCGCGCAAGTGTTAAGCGCAGCGTCACTTGTGTGGAATAGCACACGATCAGTTTGTAACTGATCTAATAAAGCATTGTTGTGAATGCTCATCGCATATCGCAAGAACGTGCTTGTAAAAAGCGTTCCTTATAAGGAACGCTGAATTCAAATCTCAGGTTTTAGACATTTCTTGTTCGGTAGACAGTTGCTTTATTGAGGGACTCTTATTTCAATGGCACTTCCCCTGCATATCGCAAGAACGTGCTTGTAAAAAGCGTTCCTTATAAGGAACGCTGAATTCAAATCTCAGGTTTTAGACATTTCTTGGTTGGCAGATAGTTGCTTTATTGAGGGACTCCTATTTCAATGGCACTTCTCGCAGATGTTCTTTCGGTTGTGCTCCAACCTTTCTGCCCTCGCTTTCTGTAATTGTTGTTGTCTTTCTTCGGTATTGATGATTATTCTTCTAAGAGCCTCAATGGGAATAAGTCCTCCTATAGCATTGTGAGGTCTTACATGGTTAATGTCGTTGATGGAGAAGTCAATGGCATCAGGTAGGTGCTTCGGGTTGTCAATTCCCATTGGCCTTAGGTAGCTATTCTTTAACAGGTGATTTACAGATTATACCATCGAGTTTGAGAAATCAATTTCTTTCTGGGCAATGAGTTTATGAATAGTTCCTCCCGAACTTTCTATCAGTGTTTCTCCGCTCGGGCGCGTTTGCAACCCGTCCGCAAACCATACCAGCCATTAACCTAAACCACAATAGCACTATGGCCACGCGATGCAATCGCGCGGCAGCAACCCACGGATAGCACTATTTCACTAACTTGTTTTCATGTCGGAGAAATACAAGGTAAAAGACCACGAAAGCGCCTATTTCATGACACTGACCGTTGTAGGTTGGGTTGATGTGTTCACACGCAACAACCATCGGATGGCCGTGGTCGAAGCCTTACGTTATTGTCAAGAGAACAAAGGATTGGAACTGTTTGCATGGTGCTTGATGAGCAACCATTTGCACCTGATAGCACGGGCAAAAGAGGGCTTTACACTTCCCGAGATCATCCGCGACCTGAAGAAGCATACTGCCAAGCAGATTATTGGGCAAATGATGAACGAACCCGAAAGCCGAAGAGAATGGATTCCTATTATTTCTTCCCCGTCCTGTTCTGATTGCTCCACGTTCGGCCAATGCTCACACCAGCGTGCGGCAGGAAATAAGGCTTGTCGTCAAAGACATCCAAACCAATAATTGGGGTGAAGGTTACTCTGAGAAAGAAAGACTCTCCATACTCATTTGGCTTGGCATGAAAACGCCATCCTAAGGATGGTGCGAGGAATATTCTTGTGGGCGGATTGGTGAGATAGAAGCCTTCGCCAAAGCCGACACCCGGACTAAAATCCATTCGGAACAACGCTGCCAATCCAACTTCAGCTCTGTGCTTCTTTTGTCCGAATGTGAAGTTTGCCCCAACAGGGAAATGAAGTAATGTATTCGCTCTACCGAAGGGGATGTATTCAATTCCCGCTCTCCCAAACATGGCGAATTTACTTTTGGAAAACAGAAGGCGTTCGTAATTGACGGTATAGAAGTAGCCTGTTCCGCCAACCTCAAGATAAAGGATGTGATTATTGGTGCCTTTTGCAGCCCCAACGGCAAGATTTTGCGCAACCGAATAGGTTGAGAAGAAGCAGAACGCAAGAATTATTGGCACAAGACGAAGCACGCTAACTGGCAGCAGCCTTCTCACTGATTCCCACAAGTTTGATGGCCGATTCAACAATATCATCTTTGTAATATCCGCATTCTAAGTGCAACTCTTTTTGAGACCCATGATCTACAAATCGGTCAGGAATTCCTAACCGTTGCACTTGGGCAAAGTAACCATTATCCGACATGAATTCAATGATGGCACTTCCGAAACCTCCAGTGAGACAACCATCCTCAATCGTTATCACCTTGGTGAATTTCTTGAAAATGGTATGCAGCATTTGCTCATCCAATGGCTTGGCAAAACGCATATCGTAATGCGCTGCCGAAATTCCTTTGGCATCAAGCTCTTTGGTGGCATCAACGGCATAGTTCCCAACGTGTCCAAGGCTGAGGATGGCTACATCATCGCCATCGCTTACCTTGCGGCCTTTGCCAATTTCTATTTCGGTGAATGGTGTTCGCCATTCTTGCATTACGCCATTACCACGTGGATAACGGATAGACCACACGCCTTTATCTTTCAACTGAGCGGTGTACATCATATTCCGTAGTTCCTCCTCATTCATAGGAGAAGCAACTTTGATGTTTGGAATGCAACGCATAAAAGCAATATCGTAAGCTCCATGATGCGTGGCGCCATCGGCACCAACCAGTCCGCCTCTATCAAGACAGAAAACCACGTTTAGGTTTTGCAAGGCCACATCATGAATTACCTGATCGTAAGCACGCTGCATGAAAGATGAATAGATATTGCAGAAGGGAACCAAGCCTTGGGTGGCCATTCCGGCTGAGAACGTGACGGCATGTTGCTCTGCAATACCAACATCAAAAGCCCTTTTTGGCATGGCTTTCATCATAATATTGAGTGAGCAGCCTGATGGCATGGCGGGAGTAACTCCCACAACTTTATCATTCTGTTCGGCCAATTCAACCATGGTATGTCCAAAAACATCTTGATACTTAGCTGGTTCGGGTTCGGTAGGTTTCAGAACCTTAATTTCTCCTGTGTCTTTATTGAAAAGACCCGGTGCGTGCCATTTGGTGGAGTCTCCGTCTTCGGCTGGGCCAAAGCCTTTTCCTTTCACCGTAAGGCAATGCAGAATTTTAGGTCCTGGAATGTCTTTAAGGTCGTTCATCACCTTTACCATGTGATTCACGTCATGGCCATCAATAGGTCC
>JBDNJH010000181.1:0-3350 GCA_041687875.1 Flavobacteriales bacterium
CGATTCATAGGCTATCCAATGGGCTTTTTACCTTCTTTGTATCGCGGTTGGTCACCTTGGCATAGATAAGTGTGGTGGTAATGTTTGCATGCCCCAGTAGCTTTTGAATGTGGCCTATGTCGGTGCCTGCTTCCATCAAGTGGGGTGGCAAAGCTGTGGCGTTGGTTTGTGTGTCGGCTTGCATGCTTTTCTGGTTTTAAACATACAACTATTAACTACTTACGCACTGCCGCTGTGCCCCTTCGATATCCTTGGCCTGATGCAGCGTTGCGCAAGGGAGGCGTGCCATTAACCGGGCTGGGAGAAAATAGCGTTTCACGGAGATTTACTACCGTAATGGTTGGTTTCGTTGAGGGAGTCAAAGGGGCAAAACCCGCCCCTTGTTTCTTATCTCTTGTCGCTCTCTCTTTTATAGATTAATCGGCCTGAATAGTGCCCGAGCCATCAATTTGGGCCATTACATCCGGTTTGCCTGCATAGCGTATATCGCCACTGCCCTGAAGGTTTGCTTTCAGGCTTTGGGAGGCGTTGACCTTAATGCATCCCGAACCGTCAAGTTCTACCTCGCCCTCAATGGCTTCAAGTGCAGACGCATCTACATCGCCAGAACCCTTGAGCGTTGCATACAGTTTGGCGGCCTGCCCACTAACCTCAATATCGCCACTACCGTCCAGCACGAGTTTCACATCCTTGGCCTTGAGCTTTAATTCAACATCACCGCTTCCTTGTACTTCTATGGTTGTTTCTGAAAGCACTTCTATAGCACCGTTTCCGACAACATCTCCGCTTCCATCTAGCTTGATGGTGAGGTCTTGCAGCCCCACAAAGGTTCCGATGCTGACATCGCCCGAACCATCCAGTTCTATACCTGAAACCATGGGCATGGCAAGCTTTACGGCAAGGTCGTAGCTGATGTAAGTTCCCGATTCCAAGGAAAGATATAGAACACCGTCCACCACATTCATTTTAAAATATTCCATGATGTTTTGCTGCGTGGTCACAACCACCGATTGAGAAGTTGCCTGTGTAATGGATACATCAAACGAACCATCGATGCTGACGGCATGGAAGGGCTCCATCTCAATCGTCTTTTCTACCACGGGACCTTTTCCGGTGATGATGGTACAGGCCGAAAAGGTGATGGTGATGAGTGCAAACAGACAACTGGCAATGAGCGATTGAACTTTCATAGGTTGATTTTTTATGAATACCGAAAATAATACGTTCCCACAAAAGAAAGGTATTTAACGGGAGCATTCTTACTGAACAAAAAAAGGGAGACCGTTCGGACTCCCTTTTTCAGACTGATTTCAAAAAGGGGATTAGCTATTTGGCTGAGGGGTCATTCTCAGGTATGGCTTTATCTCCGTTACACCTTTTGTAAATATGTTACGCGCATCTGCTGTGGCAATGGCCGGACTTATAACCACATCGTCTCCGTAATTCCAATTGGCAGGAGTGGCAACTTTATGGTTTGCTGTCAGCTGCAGCGAATCAATCACGCGCAGCAGCTCATTGAAATTCCTTCCCGTTGATGCAGGATAGGTAATCATCAACTTTACTGTCTTATCTGGTGCGATGATGAACACCGAGCGCACAGTTAGACTGTTATCCGCATTCGGATGAATCATATCATATAGCGTAGCAACCTTTCTATCCTCATCTGCAATGATTGGATAGTTCATTTCGGTATGCTGCGTTTCGTTGATGTCCTTGATCCATTCCAAGTGCGAAGCGGCACTGTCAACACTTAACGCTACCATTTTCACACTGCGCTTGGCAAACTCATCCTTAAGCTTAGCAGCAGTTCCCAACTCGGTGGTGCACACAGGTGTGAAGTCTGCAGGGTGCGAAAAAAGAATGCCCCAGCCATCACCGAAGTAGTCGTATAGATTGAAGGTACCAACTGAACTATCAGCGGTGAAATCGGGCGCTTTGTCTCCTAATCTTAATGTTGCCATTTTATTTATTCTTTTGAGGAATTAAATTATCACAACAAATCTAAACTTGCTATGCATGAGAGTTACCGTTGCAAGCAAAAAGTGCTTGAAAAATGAACGCAACCATGGAAGTTTTGTTTTTCAGAAAGTATAAAAATCAGCCTTCAGGTTGTCTGCATTTTTGCCCAATCATGGATTCTAGAAAGAAAGTTCCGGTTCGGATGTGACAGCAAAACATGCTTCCTTCGATTGCCTAAGACGGACAAGCCTGCTAGCACTTATTTCACAACCCGCCCCATCTTTACAAACAACGGAAAGCGGACTTTTTTCCTTTCATCCTTTTTCCAAATACCTGTTGACCAAAGTTCTTCTATAAACGCGTCAACCGGATTAGAGCCATGCCGTGTGATGTAGCGATTCACGCTGCTCCACGTGTTCAAATAACCTTGCAACTGCAGCAGCGACCAGTTCACATCAATGGAATGTTCCTGTTTCAATTCAATTTTCTCAAACGGAAAGGGAATGCTTTCATAGTGGCTGTCGATGTGTTTGCGCTCTGGGTCCCAATATGCACCAATGGTGCCATCATAGAACCGCATGAGGCTTTCGTTGAATGGCTCATCGGAGAACATCAGGCCGTAACCAATCACGGCTAAGATGCCGTTGGGTTTTGAAACACGCAAAACTTCTTTATTGAATGCGTCAAAATCAAACCAGTGAATGGCCTGACCGACTGTTATAAGATCAAAGGCGTCATCAGCAAAAGGCGTTTGTTCTGCTCGGCAATTCACGTAAGAGATCGTATCCTGAGATGAAGCCTTATCCAGCTGCGCTTGGCTAATATCGGAAGCTGTGACCGTTTTGAACTTTGCCGCCATCACCGTGGCAATCTGCCCATTGCCCGTGGCACAATCCCAACAAGAATAATAGCTCGCTACATGGCTCAATATCTCATCATACAATGCATTGGGATAAACAGGTCTAAACTTGCTATATCCATCAGATTGAGCAGAGAAATTATCCTTTACTTCCTTCATCGGTTATTGGGTTATTGGGTTATTGGTTATTGGGATGTCGCAGTGTAAGAACCAAAAACCAAATAACTGGTAAACTATTTGCATGGCCTTATTCTTGCATAAAGAACAAACAATTAAGATTTATCTTTACGACCAAAAAAAAATCATGAAACTATTTGCATCAACCATCCTTATCTCATTAATGGCATTTTCTACTCATGCACAAGTTACCATCATTGGAGTTACACTTCCTGCAACCATCAAGGCAGGCGACTCCAATCTTAGCCTAAACGGAGGCGGAATTAGAAAGAAAGTGTTCTTCAAATTGTACGTAGGCGGATTGTATTTGAGCGAGAAATCTTCGGATGCCGCAGCCATTGTAAATGCCGACAAG
>JBDNJH010000182.1:0-10676 GCA_041687875.1 Flavobacteriales bacterium
ATTATATATTGGAGGAGGTTTTGAAACAATCGGGTCTGATACGCTAAATTTTGTAACAAAGTGGGCTGGAGGGAATTACTCGGATACGTGTGTTACAATTTCAGGAATTGAAGATGTTAATTTAGAACCCATCCAACTCACCATCCACCCCAATCCAACAACCGCAACCACCACCCTCACGTGGCAAAACCAAACACATGGCAACTACCAATTGCACGTGTATGATGTGCACGGGCAGCAAGTGCTGCACCACAGCGGCATGGCCACTAATGGCAGCAACACGCAAACCATAGATATGGGTGCATTTGCCAAAGGCATTTACTTTGGGCGGTTGGAGGTGGGAGATAGGTCCTTCGGCTTCGCTCAGGGTAAAAGTTTTAAGGTTGTGAAAGAGTAGGTTTTCGAGAAGCCTAAAGGTTTATCACCTCCCCTTATACCGCATACTCAGCGTCATCTTAAACGTAGCCACTGGTTCGTTCTGATACTTGGAAGGAACGGTTGCCACCACTTCCAATACAAGGTTTTTGCGTTCGCCATCGGCAATGGTATCGTTAAATGCTTGCAGCACGGCAGGGCCATCCAAGCAGGTGAAATAGACATCGCCATCTGCTCGTTTAAGGAATTCGGCTGAGATGTCTTTGAAAACGATGGAGACATTTTTCTTGGTTCGTGCTAGGTAGTCAAAGGCAATCCAAGCTCCGGTAACGTCTGCACCCGTTGCTAATGCACCGATATACATGCCACCAAGGTGATTGCTGGTTCTGCGGTTGAGCGGAATCTTGATAACGGTTTTTTCCTCCGTGCATTCAACCAGTCTTGCGCGTACAAAACCAATCATTCTAATTTTAAAAAGACCAATCAGAATAAAATTCAGATTGGCCTTTTGTTTTTGAGATAGCATATATGGTTTACATTTCGTAACCCTGAACTTGTTTCAGGATCTACTAATCAATACTACTTGCAGGGAGATGCTGAAACAAGTTGAGCATGACTGCGGGTTATTCTTTTTCAAGGTCTTTTGCATCAATGCGATACTTGTGTACCCACGCATCAGGCACATCGTCTTTTCGTGTCTTCTTCATTTCTTTCACCGCAGGTTTAAAGGATTCGAACTTGGTAGAATAGACGTAGAACCACTTGCGCTCCTCATCATACACAATGATGGCATCGCGTTTCTTTGCCTTCCATATATCTACACCTTTCCAAGCGTTTTCAACACTTCTGAAAGATTCAATGACGACATAATAACCGCTTTCGAGGTTAGACTTGTCAATACCGATGGTGCCGTCTGACTTTTTGTACGGTCTTATTTGTTGCAACATGCCTTTCAGCTTGTTAGTGTCAATCATGCGTCCGTTCACATCTTCAATGGCCTTGTTTAGGTCATCAATTTCTTTCTGAAGTCTATCAAGGTCAGCATCGTGCGCTTGTTTCAGTCCGTTCACATCCGATTTTACACCATTTACCTCGTTACCCAACGAATCCATTTTGGAGTTGAGAGCAGATTGAAGCGAATCCATCTTGGAGTTGATTAGTTCATTGTCTTGCTGCATTCCGGCCATATCATCCTCCAATTTCTTGATTCTCTTTTTGAATCCGTCTAAGTGAAAGCCTAGCATAATCTCGTTTGACCATGGCGCTCCAGGATTGCCGTCAATGCCATTGAGGGTGAAGTCATAGGCATAACCGAGCGTAAACTTATCTGCAATCTTAAATCCGATTCCTGCCACGGGACCTGTTTCGGCTCTCCAAGTAAATGCTGCCCAAACAATCTCCTTGTAGCCGAATTTCACTGTTCCATCATAAGAAATGTTTGTCTTGTAAGGTAACCAACGCACCATGGCAGAAGGCGCAACCAACCATTTGTCCTTTATCCAAAAGTCGTAGCCAACGTATGCGTTGAAATGACGAGATAAATCGTAGGTGAATTGGTCTTCGTTGCCTTTGGCCTGAATGACCGCAATTGATTCTATAACATGAGGTGCCGCAATGCCGATTTCGAGAAGTCCTTTCCAACTGTAACGTAGTCCTGCATCAAGATCGAATGATGTGCTTCCAATATTGCCGTTTTGCAGAATGATGTCGTCCGGATTCTCTACCACGGCATCGTTGAAGTTCAATTGTGTGTGATTTATGCCCAATCCGACTCCGAGCGTAAGCTGATGATCGGAGGCCAGTTTGATGTCGTGCGCATAGGCAAATTTCGCATTTACGGTGCTTACAATATCTGTTTGGTCGTAGACAAGGTTTGCTCCTATGTTGGTGTTTTTTCCAAGCGGAGTGTGCAAACTAAGTATTCCAGTGGTGGGAGAACCTTGCACATTGGCCCATTGGTTTCGGTAGTTCAGGTAACCGACAAGTCCTTCGCTGTAACCGGCATTTGCGGGGTTTATCAAGAATAGGTTTTCCTTGTAAAGACTTGATAGCCTGGTCTGCTGCGCTGAAGCTGTCGAGCTAAGGCCGATAAGCCCGATTAGGAAAAGTGAAACGTATATCTTTCTCATTCGAGTAGGATTTCGAGTGTTGTGCTTTGGTTCTTATTTCAGTATGGTAACAGCTCCGTCAAAACGGTCTTCTCTACCATCGCATTCAATTGTGTAGTAATAGGTTCCATCAGGAAGTGGGTCGTTATTGAAAGTGCCTTTCCAATCGTTTTGGTAAGACTTGGAAGCGAAAACTTCCAAGCCCCAGCGGTTGTAAACCCTCAATTGGCAATCGGAATAAAAATCGATGTTACCAACATAGAAACGCTCGTTAGATCCATCACCGTTCGGAGTAAAAAGATTTACTGGCTTCAGATTGTAATCTGTGTTTACCTTAATAACCACGTCTTCCTGCGATTGGCAACCATTGCCATCAGTGCCTATAACTGTGTAGGTAATGGTCTGCAATGGGCCAAAGCTGGTGGGAGTTGCAATGCTTGGATTGTCTAAATAGGTTGATGGTAGCCATTCGTAGGTCAACGCTCCATCCACCCATAATGGCACATTTTCTCCTAAGCTGATGGTTGTATCGTTGCTGGCGGTTAGCTCTGGTAATAGCCACGAATAAACTAGAATAAAGTTCTCACCTCTACAACCGTTATCGTCCGTAATGAGCACATTGTATTCTCCAGTTGTATCAACCGTAATGATTTGAGTTGTTTCGCCTGTGCTCCAAAGTGTTGGTGTTCCAATTGGATTTACCGTTAGCGTTACGCTTTCTCCTTCGCAAAAGAAAACAGAACCACCTGCGGTGATGATTGGATTTGGAAGTTCCCATACGTTCACATCATGCCGAATGGTATCGCGGCAACCGTCTGTGGTGTAAGCGATAAGTGTTACTTCATAGCTACCAGGAGCAATGTATTGATGGAATGGATTGGTGCCTACTGAAACGTTCGAATCATCAAAATCCCAGAAATAACTTTCTATGGTTGAACCTTTAGGATCGGTAATGTTTGTGAAGTTGGTGGTTTGTCCAATACAGACCTCCGTGAATGTGAAATCTGCTTGAGGCGCAGGTCTTACGTTTACTGTTTGTATCAAGGTATCTGCACATCCAAACGATGTAAGACCAATAAGTTGTACTTGTGCTGGGCCAGCACTGCTAAAAGAGAACGAGGGATTCTGTTGCGTGGAGTTTCCTTCCAATCCGAAAGTCCAAGCGTAGGTAATGGTTCCAACCACATTTCCCGTAAGGTTTGTGAACTGTACATCTGTGTTCTGACAAGCATTGTCAAAACTGAAATTGACGTAAGGGAATGGAGCGATAGTCACCAATTGGAACGTATCGTTCACACATCCTTGGTCTGAAGTTACACGCAATCCAATCTGATAATTTCCGGCTGATACGAATTGCGTGGAGGCTGTAGTTCCAGTTGCATCATCAAAAAATCCATTTCCGTTCAATTCCCATTGGTAGGTGGTCACTTGACCGGAGCTTACTGTGCTGATAGCAGTGAATTCCGTCTGATCTCCCAGGCAAATAGCATCAACCGAAAAGGCTACCGTTGGCATTGGGTCAACCGTAACGTTTTCTGCCGTGGTAGATTGACATCCCTGATTGCTTGTTACCTGAAGTCCGACCATGTAACTGCCAGCGGCTCCAAAATTGGTAGAGAATGAGGTGCCAGTTGCATTGTCATAAAGAGTGTTTCCATCACCATAATCCCACTCCCAACTTACAATTGAACCTGCAGAGATAGTTGATTGGTCTACAACCAGACTTGCAGTTCCTTCGCAAACATCCGCAGCCGAAAAGTTTGCCACCGGAACAGGATTTACCGTAATGAGTCGGTAGGAAGAAACCGGAGCATCCATATCTGTAATAATCTGAAGTCCAACGTTGAACGGTGGAGGAGACGGAGCATTGAACGTATGATTGATACTGGGGCCAAAGGCATCATCAAACTGTCCATCTCCATCCAAGTCCCAGTTCCAGTTGGTAATGGTTGCTCCATCAGAAACAACCGATGTGCTGGTGAACGTGGTTTGCGAGCCTACGCACACAGCAGTATTGGTGAAACCCACCGACACGATTGTGGCATTTGCCTGAAACGCAATCAGCGTAAGTATTGAAAATAGGATTCTCATCGTTTTCATCCTCAATTGATCTTATTTAATAATGTCAAAGCGTAGAACGGACTGTTGCTGTCCAGAAACCACACGTAAATAATAAACTCCTTGGGCCAATCCATTCACGTTAATCTGTGTTCGATTATTGGCCTGAATCCCTGTTATCTGGGTGGAGCTGATAAGCTGTCCAGAAACAGATACAATATCCAACTGCATCTTTTCATCCATGGCAATGCTGCTTTGCAGGTAAAGCTCGCTTGAAGCAGGATTTGGATACAAGCTGAACGCATTCGTTTCAGCGGTTGCAATTCCTGTGAAAATGGTATTCACCGTAACTGTTACACTTCTGCTTCCGCAATCGTTGGTAACAGTTAATGTTACTTGATAGACGCCAAGTTGGCTGTAAATATGAACTGGAGATTCTTCCGTGCTAGTAGAACCGTCTCCGAATTGCCATAGATACGTATCACCAAATGAAGATGAATTCTGGAATAGAACAGCATTGTTGCTTACGTTGAAGCTAAAGCTTGCAATAGGTTGCAATTCGGTAGCGAGCACATCAACTTGTTCAGCGTAAGTACAACCATTAACATCCATGATTGTGATGTTGTAGGTATTATCCGTCAGGTTTGTCCAGTTTCCGTTTGTTTGAAGATTTCCTTGGTTGAGTCTGTAACTGTAAGATGGTGTTCCACCTGTGGCAGTTAGATGGATTTCTCCGTCAAAATCACCTTCACAGTCAATGTTCACAATCGTATCAATAACTAAATCAAAAATTGGAGGACTGACCAGCGTGGCAATGTTTGTGTCTAAACAACCATTGGCATCCTTAACTACGATTAGATGATTTCCGCCACCAATGCTAGAGAGAATAGGACTTGTTTGGAATGTCAATCCACCATTAGATGAGTACATATACCCGGGTGTACCACCAGAAGCTTGAACCGTAATAGCTCCTGAAGCTTGATTTGGACAGGCCGGATTTGCCTGAATCATGTTTGTGATGTTAACCGCATTGGCTGGTTGATCTACGAAAAATTGAATATCATCAGAACAACCGTTCAAGTCTTGTGCATACAGGGTGAAGCTTCCTTGATGAAATTCTCCGAATACGTTGGAAGCAACAAACGCAATATTATCGCTAGAGTACGTGTAGGTTGGTGTTCCTCCTGTTCCGATGAGTGTTACGATTCCAGATGAATCTCCCAAACACAGCACGTTGGCAACGCTTGCTGTAACGTTAAAGGCAGAAGATGGTGCGGAGATGATGACTCCTTCAGAAGCTGTACATCCGTTGGCATCTCTTACTACAGCTAAGTAATTGGCTCCTGTCAGGTTGCTGAAAAATCCAGATGCACCGAACGAGTTGCCTCCATTAATGGAATATTGATAAGCGGTGGTTCCTCCACCTGCAAGAATCTGAATGGTTCCGTCCTGATTGCCAAAACAGGTTACTGGAGTTGAGTTGGTTTCGATGGTAAGTAAAGATGGTTCGAAAACCGTTTCAGTCAGATCATCCAAACATCCATTGGCATCTCTTACGATTACAGTGTATGTTCCTGCGGTAAGACCTTGGAATGTTCCTGAACCTTGGAAACTCACTCCATCTAAGCTGTATTGATACGGAGCAGTTCCGGCTGCAGCATTTGTTTCAATCGAAGCGTTAGCAGCACCGTTGCACAAAGCATCTTCACTATTGATAAGGGAAAGCATCAGAATGCCCGGCTGAGACAAAGTTACGTGCAGCGTATCTGTGCAACCGTTTGCATCACGAACCTTGATAAGATAGGTTGCGGCCGCCAGTCCGTTGAACGTGGCGGAAGAACCATAAACGCCATTGTTCAACTTGTATTCATACGGAGTAACTCCACCCGTTGCGGCAACGGTCAAGTTTCCCGAATTGTCACCATTGCAAAGCAAATTGTTAGACCCAGCCAAAGACAACACAAGTGTATCTGGTTGAGACAATGTAATCGTTGTGTCAAAAACACAAAGGTTGAAGTCGGTGATTTGAATGTCGTGTGTTCCGGCATCAAGACCATTAAAGGTTCCGAATGCTTGCGGCCCATTTCCATCAACGCTATACATATAAGGAGATGTGCCACCAGTTGCTGCAACCGCAATAGATCCCGTGCTAGCTCCGTGGCACAGAATGTTTAATGTGCTGTTGAGTGTAATTCCTAATGTGTCAGAGGGTTGAGTGATTGATTCCGTTACTGTGAATTCACATCCATTGGCATCAAAGGCAGTAATGTCATAGGTTCCTGCTGTAAGACCACCAAATGTGACGCTGTTCTGTGGTGTTCCACCATCAATACTCAATGTCCAAGGTGATGCTGCAGGTGGAACCGCCACTGCTACTAGCTCTCCAGTTGCTTCTCCATAGCAGAGAACGTCTGTTGGAGTAAGTGAGAAGTTCGGTAAATCAAAGATTTCAATCTGCTGCGTAAGCGAGTTTACACATTGATTAGCATCGGTAATGGTCAAGGTCACATCATAGAAACCGAATGGGGAGTAGGTATGCGTCACGTTGGTTAGCGTGGAAATGGTCATATCACCAAAATCCCAATTTGAATTTCCTAGAGAAGATGTGTTCACAAAGCTTGCTGGCGTTCCTTCGCAGACATCTGAGAAGGTAAATCCAACAGTTGGAAGTGCTCTAACCGTAACCGCAACAGTGAACACGTCAACACAAAGATTAGCGTTGGTTACAGTTAATACTACGGTGTATGTACCAGCAGAAGCGTACGTGTGCATTGGGTTTGCGGCTGCGGATGAATTGGAATCACCGAAATCCCAGCTATAAGATAGCACTCCGCCTCCAGAACTCAAATTGGTGAATGACGTGTTGGTTCCTACACATACCGTGGTAGCTGTAAACAAGGCAGTTGGAGCAGCCGAAACAGCTACGCTTTGGTTGATTGTGCTGAAACATCCGTTATGGCCAGTCTGAAGCGTTGCGGTATAGGTTCCAGCATTCGGGTACGTGTGTGTTGGATTTGCTATTATGCTTGTTGCGTTATCTCCAAACTGCCAAGAATAATCCAGCGTTCCATTGCCATCAACCGAAGAAAGATTGGTGAATGTGGTTGGGTCCCCTTCGCATACAGTGGTAGACGAAAATTGCGCTGTTGGCACAGGGCTCACGTGAATCGTGATGGTAGTGTCATCTGTGCATCCTTCAAGCGATTGAACCGTTAGCGTTACAGAATACAAACCTGTATCAGCATATTGATGAATTGGGTCTACCAATGTTATCGGTCCGCTACCATCGCCCATGTCCCAACTCCAACTCACAATACTTGAAGAAACATCAATTGTTGATTCGTCTGAGAAATTAACCGCTTCTCCTTGGCAGGCGGCTGCAGATGAGAAATCTGCGATTGGAGATGCATTTACCGATACATTGAATGAACACGAAGTTGAATTGTTGGCAATGTCTGTCACCGTCCAAGTCTGAACAGTTGTTCCAATAGGGAAGAGGCTTCCGTTGGTAAGGCCAGTTCCGTCTGTTTGATTGGTGGTTGAAGAACAGTTGTCCGTTCCATTCGGCTCAACGTAAGAAACAACTGACCCACTATTGCTAGCGGAGCAAACCACAATATCGGAAGGACAAGTAATTGCTGGATTCTGATTGTCTTGAACCGTAACGGTTGAGGTGCAGGTGGACTGATTTGAATTGACATCGGTGACCGTAAGAGTTACAGTATTAGACCCTAGATCACCGCAGGTGAATGCACTTTTGCTGATGGTCCTTGTGGCAATTCCGCAGTTGTCGGTTGAACCGTTGTTCACTTGGGGAACGGTTAGGGTGGCACTTCCGCTACCGTTCAGAACGAGTGTCACATTTTGGCACAAGGCTGTAGGTGGAGTCGTTTCTGTGACTGTTACAGTAGAATTACACGCATCTGTATTTCCAGCTGCGTCTTCTACCGTGAGCGTTACCGTATTAGCCCCAACATTTGCACAAGTGAATGCGGTTGGAGCAGCCGACATAGTGATGGAGCAGTTATCAGAACTCCCATTATTGACCGCTGTAGCAGTTATAGATGCATTGCCTGTTCCGTTAAGAGCAACGCTAATGTTCTGACAGACCGCAATCGGGGCTTGGTTGTCTTCCACTGTAACAGTAGAAGTGCAGGTTGCAGTTGCTGAATTATTATCAGTAACGGTAAGCGTAACCGTATTTGCGCCAATGTTTGAGCAGTTGAAAGAGGTAACATCAACTCCAAAAGAAGCAAGACCAACAGCGGCAGTTGAGCCATTGTCAATATCAGGTCGTTGAAGCATTTTGGTGCTGAACACGAAATCGGAGGTCGCAGATGTATTGTTCCGTCCACCCGAGTAGAGGTCGCTATCATTTTTTCTAATCTGAAATGGCCCGCCACTGCCATCGATTATTTCAACCGTATAGATATTTCCGGAAACCAAATCGAGCGTTTCATCGAGAATGAATTCAACTGTACCGGAATTGAATGTTACCGGATTGGAATAAATTCTCTGAGCAAGGAGTGTTCCCCCTGTGCCTTCTCCATCTCGGATATTGACTGTAAGTATTGTTGCAGGGGCATAGGCCGCAGCAAAGTTGAAACTTGCACTATAAAGTACACCATCTACACCAGCCGTAAATGATTGCCAAGCAGTTGTGTTGGTAAAGGTGCCGGACTGCACAACAGGCAGAACATCCGCCTGTGGCGTTGTGCTTCCAATGGCCATGCTGTAGTTTCCAGTTCCATCCAACTGAACAGTAAGATCCTGGCAAGTGGCTGTTTGAGCAGTTACTTCCTGTGTTTGGAAAGAGAGAACGGCTATGGCAAGTAGAGGTAAAAGTCTTTTCATGTATTCAATTTCAGAATAGGTAGAACCTTAAATTGAGGGCTGCAAAATAGGAAAACATAGATGAATGTCGGTTTCCAAAACACAGGGTCGAATTTACACCCGATAAACGGAACATTAGAAGGTCAATGAAACATAGTATCCAGCATGATTCCTAATGTTAATCACGTTCGCATTATCTAAAATCAGGTATTGACCTTTTATTCCAGTTAGCACGCCTTCTAGGGTCGGTTGCTTTTCCAATCGAATGCTTTTGACCTTCGATGGCGTATCTAACGATGGGAATTCGAGGTTCCATATCTGCTCATCGTCTGTCACGTACTGTTGCAGTTCTTCAGGAAGATGCGCTTTTGCTTCTGCTTTTTTAACGAGGAGGTCATCGGGTGCAATCTCGTTCTTTAGCATCCGTTGCCAGTTGGTCTTATCGGCATAATATGCTTTGAGAGCCACCTCAATCCTTCCTGAAAGCTCTCTGTAAGGAACTTCGGCTAGAATGATTGCAGATGATGCGCCTTGATCTATCCATCGGGTAGGAATTTGCGTTCCGCGAGTTATGCCGACTTTCAGTCCGCTGCTTAATGCCAGATAAACGAAATGTGGCTGCACGTGGTGTTTCTGTTCCCATTCTGGGTCGCGGCCACCGCCCAAGTGCCCTTCGCACAGTTCGGGCCGTAGAATGCATTCGGCATTATCGGGCGAATTGGCAAAGCATGGATAACAGAAACCCTGTCCGAATGCTTTCTTGGTCAATCTTCCGCAAGAGACACAGTTTATCTGTCCTTCAAAATTCAGCGAGATCTTCTTTCCCAAGAGTTCATTCATTGGAATTTGGTCTTGGCCAAGAATAAGTCTGTATTGAATAGGAGAGCCGAACTCGGCTGGCATTTTGAAGAGGTTTCCTGTGTATTCCATGCTGGGCTGCCGGTTAGTGGGGCGCGAAGGTATTTGTTATTGTCTCTTTCTCCGTTTGTCGCCCCGAGCAACGAGGCGGCTCTAGATTATGGGTTATTCGCAGGTCTTCAATTAGAGATCCCCTAGTTCAGATGCTTCACTGTCAGCACCGATTCCTTCACTGCAAGATGCAGTTGTTCGACCGTCAGCACCAATTGTTTGACCGTCAGCACCAATTGTTTGATCGTCAGCACCAATTGTTTGATCGTCAGCACCAATTGTTTGATCGTCAGCACCAATTGTTTGATTGTCAGCACCAATTGTTTGATCGTCAGCACCATTTGTTTGATTGTCAGCACCAATTGTTTGACCGTCAGCATCGATTGTTTGACC
>JBDNJH010000183.1:0-12385 GCA_041687875.1 Flavobacteriales bacterium
AAGTTGTCAATCAATAACATGAAAGTCGGCTTTCCTTTTCCGATTTTTGGAGCAATGCTGTTCTTGAAAACCGTGTGCGACATAGTCGGATTGTCATCAGACGTTCCGTTAATCCAGTCGATATAGTTGTTCTCCACAAACTTGAAAAACTGCGCATTGGCCTCCGCTTTCTGCGAACTCAGAATCTCCGACATACCATCTTCCTTACTGCGCTCCAATTCCAATTCCCAATACACCAGTTTGCGGTAAATATCTTTCCATTCCTGATAGTTTAGGCGATCTCCCAAACGCATTCCAATTTCACGAAATTCACGCTGATAACTGTGGCTTGTGGCTTCAGCAATCAATCTCTTTTTATCCAAATTCTTCTTAATCGTCAAAAGAATTTGGTTCGGATTCACAGGTTTGATCAGATAATCAGAGATTTTAGACCCAATCGCCTCTTCCATAATGTGTTCCTCCTCACTCTTAGTAATCATCACCACAGGAACACGCGAATTCTTGTTCTTCATTTGAACCAGAGTTTCCAATCCCGAAAGACCAGGCATGTTCTCATCCAGAAAAACAATGTCAAATTCCTGATCATCAAAGAGGTCCAAGGCATCATCACCATTCGTAGCCGTTTCCACCTCAAAACCCTTCTCTTTCAAGAAAAGCAAATGCGGTTTCAACAAATCAATCTCATCATCAGCCCAAAGTATCCTTAACTTATCCATGTATTCTTTTTAAATGATTTAGCCACAGAAACGCAGAAAACACTGAAGTTTTCACAGAATTTCCTCTTTTTATTCTGTGCTTTCTGCGTTTCTGTGGCTATAAAATGTTGTTTATCAACCTTTGTCGAATAACTACCTTCGCCATCGCCAAATTTAGCACTCTAACGGGCGTAATGGGAATAAAGTATAACAAGCGAAAGATATTCAACGATCCCGTTTATGGGTTCATAACAGTTCCCTATCCCATTGTGTTCGATATTATCGAACATCCGTTTTTTCAGCGACTACGCAGAATAAAACAACTTGGCCTCACGCATTTGGTCTATCCAGGAGCGCTTCACACACGATTTCATCATACACTAGGCGCTATGCACCTGATGGGAATGGCCGTGGAGGAATTACGCGCCAAGGGCTATGAGATTTCGGAGGAAGAAGCGGTAGGAGTCACACTTGCCATCCTTATGCACGACATTGGCCACGGACCGTTTTCGCATGCGTTGGAGCACAGCATTGTTTCTGGCGTAACCCACGAAGACCTTTCCGCACTTTTCATGGAACACCTTAATAAGGAGTTTAACGGAAAGCTCGATTTGGCAATTGCTATTTTCAACGACCGCTATCCAAAGCGTTTCTTGCATCAATTGGTCAGCAGCCAATTAGATATGGATCGGTTGGATTACCTCAAACGGGATAGCTTTTTTACAGGCGTTTCGGAAGGAATTGTCGGTTCAGATCGCATCATTAAAATGCTGCACGTAATTAATGATGAACTGGCGGTTGAGAGCAAAGGCATCTATTCCATCGAGAAATTCATCGTTGCACGAAGGATCATGTATTGGCAAGTTTACTTGCATAAAACGGTGCTTTCGGCCGAACATCTACTTATTCATATCCTCCAACGTGCCAAAGAACTTTCCGAAAAAGGCGAGAAGCTTTTCGCCACCCCTGCGCTAAGTATCTTTCTTAAAAGGAAGGTTACACGTGCAGATTTTGAGAACGAACCCGAATTGCTTTCCCGCTTTGCAGAGTTGGATGATTTTGATGTTTTGACATCTGTTAAAGTCTGGAAACATCATTCAGATTTCGTGCTTTCCAAGCTTTCGGGCTTCTTGGTCAATCGCAAATTGCTCAAGATTAAGATGTTTTCTGAAGCCATTTTAGATTCAAAACTCGAACAGTTAAGAACTCAACTTGCCAACGATTGGAACATTTCCGAGGCAGAAGCAGCGTATTTCGTATTCACCGATTCTATAAAGAATAGTGCTTACGACTTGAAAGAAGATAGAATCAATATCCTATTCAAAAACGGAGAAGTGAAGGACTTGACGGAGGCTGCCGACACGCTAAGTTTGAGCGTTCTTTCAAAACCCGTTGAAAAACACTTCCTTTGCCTACCAGCACACCTGACCAACCAACTTTAAAACCTGCGCGCCAATCGGTTAACATCTACTTTACACAGGTTCATTAAATTTTACTTTTGCGCGGATGATTTTGACCGCTGGTGTTATTGCCGAACTTATTGGTGGCAGTGTTGATGGAGACCCTCATGTACAGGTTAGTACAGTGAGTCCCATTGAGAGCGGCTTTGCGGGTTCTCTGTCGTTTCTGGCAAACCCGAAATACAACGAATTTATCCTCACAACGGAGGCTTCGGTTGTCATCGTCAAAGACGATTTTCAAGTCGAATTTGATGTTAAGCCAACGTTAATCCGTGTGGCCGACCCCTATTCATGTTTCGCCCTTCTGTTACAGAAATATGACGAGATGAACCGCCCAAAACCAGGCATTCATCCGTCAGCTATTATCTCAGATTCAGCTACCATTGGTAAGAATGTGACTATTTCTGCTGGAGCAGTGATAGAAGAGAATGTAGTTGTTGGCGATGATTGCATTATTGGTGCGCAAGTGGTTTTGGAGAAAAACGCAAAGCTTGGCGATGGTTGCAAGCTTCATGCTGCTTCTAGAGTGTTGCACGATTGCGTCCTTGGAAACAAGTGTACGCTTCATGCTGGTGTCACAGTCGGAAGCGATGGCTTCGGATTTGCGCCTTCGGACACAGCTTACAGCAAAATCCCGCAGGTTGGAAATGTGGTATTGGAAGATGATGTAGAAATCGGCTCCAATTCAACCATCGATCGTGCTACGATGGGTTCAACCATTATCCGAAAAGGAGTGAAGCTGGATAATCTTATTCAGATAGCACATAACGTAGAAATTGGAGAACACACGGTAATTGCCGCACAAACGGGAGTTGCAGGTTCAACCAAAATCGGCAAACGCTGCATGATTGGAGGTCAAGTTGGCATCATCGGCCATTTGAAAATTGGCGATAATGTGAAGATTGCGGCACAGAGTGGCGTTGGGAATAACCTTCCTGATAATTCCATCGTTCAGGGATCGCCAGCATTTGAGGTAGGCAACTACCGCAGGTCGTATGTGTCTTTCAGACGCTTGCCCGAAACCCTGCGTGCAATAGAAACGAAGCTGAGAAATCTGTAGATGAGTTTGAAACAAAGGACGATAGCTACCGAATGTAGCGTAAGTGGAGTAGGGCTGCATACAGGTGCAATTGTCAATCTGACCTTCAAACCATCTAAAGACGGACAGATTGTCTTCATACGAACCGACCTCAATAATGCAGAGATTAAAGCAATCTCAGCAAACATTACAAGCACGACTAGAGGAACAACAATCGGTGTTGGAGAAGCAACGGTAAGTACCATCGAACATGTGATGGCAGCTATTTCCGCTCACGGAATCAGCAGTGCAATTATTGAAATTGACGGGCCAGAATGCCCCATCCTTGATGGTAGTTCCAAGGAACTTTACGCCTTGCTGAAGAAAGCAGGTTCAAAGGAGCTGGAATACGGCCAAGATGTATTGACCATTGATTCAAACATCGAATTTCTTGATGAAGAAACAGGAGCGGAGTATTTGATTGTCCCTTCTGCTTCACCAAGATTTACCGTAATGATTGATTACGGAAGCAAAGTGCTGCCTCCGCAACACGCAGTGATGCACAGCTTTGCTGAGTTTGAAGCGGAGATTGCGCCAAATAGAACATTTTGTTTCTTACATGAACTGGAATTATTGCTCGAACACAACCTCATTAAAGGTGGTGGATTAGATAATGCGATTGTGTTTGTAGAGCATCCGATGGATGATGAGAAGCAAGCCAAGCTAGCAAAGCAGTTTAATCAGTCTGACATTAGAGCTTCGCAATCTGGAACGCTAAACAACACCGAGCTTCGTTTTGTCAATGAACCAGCTCGCCATAAGTTGCTTGATCTAATCGGTGATCTGTTGTTGGTCAATGCTCGCATCAACGGACACATCATTGCCACAAAGCCTGGTCACGGAAGTAATTCGCGTTTCGGGAAATTCCTCACAACATTGGTGAAGGAAAATCGCAAGCCGAAAGCACCGAAGATTGATTTCAATGCCGCACCGTTGTTGGATGTGAACGGCATTATGGCAAAACTGCCGCATCGTCCGCCCTTTCTTTTTGTAGATAAAATCTACGAATTGAGTGAAACGCATGTAATTGGTGTGAAGAACGTGACCATGAACGAGTATTTCTTCGAAGGTCATTTTCCTGGAGCGCCAGTTATGCCTGGTGTTTTGCAGATTGAGGCCATGGCACAAGTGGGAGGAATCCTTGTTCTAAACACCGTTCCAGACCCTGAAAATTACCTGACCTACTTCTTGAAAATTGACGGGGTCAAATTTAGGAAGATGGTTTTTCCAGGAGATACTATTGTATTCAAACTAGACTTATTAAGCCCAATTCGCAGAGGTTTGTGCCACATGAAAGGGATTGCCTACGTGGGCAATGACCTCGTGATGGAAGCCGAAATGATGGCACAAATTGTAAAAAGAGAGACTGAATGAACCAACCCTTATCCTTCGTACACCCTCAGGCCAAAATTGCCGACAATGTGGTTATCGAACCATTCGTAACCATCCACAAGAATGTCGAAATCGGGCAGGGATGCTGGATTGGTTCAAACGTCACCATTATGGAAGGTGCCAGAATCGGTAAAAACTGCAGAATTTTTCCAGGAGCAGTCATCTCTGCCATTCCGCAAGACATGAAATTTGACGGAGAGGAATCGTTTGTTGAAATAGGCGATAACGTCACCATTCGTGAGTGCGTCACCATCAATAGAGGTACAAAAGCAAGCGGAAGAACAGTTATTGGAGACAATTCCATGCTTATGGCATACGTGCACGTGGCGCACGATTGCGTAATTGGTAAAGGCGTGATTTTGGCAAATGCCTGCACGCTGGCTGGACATATCGTTATTGGGGATTATGCCATTATTGGTGGTATGTCGGCCATTCATCAGTTTGTACGCATTGGAGCACACGCCATCCTTTCGGGAGGTGCGTTGGTCGGAAAAGATGTTCCGCCATACAGCAAGGCAGCGCGTTATCCGTTGAGCTATTCGGGCGTGAACAGCGTAGGCATGAAACGCAGAGGGTTCTCGTTAGAAAAGGTTCGAGAGATTCAAGAAATCTATCGTGTGCTCTTTCTCAAGCATTACAATGTAACGCAAGCACTTTCTCAATTGGAAGCTGAATTCCCTGTAACGGATGAACGTGATGAAATTGTTGATTTTGTACGTGAATCCAAGCGAGGAATCATGAAAGGCTATCAATTTCTGAACGGAAACGGGCACAGCAAATAAGCATGTCTTCCACTCAGATTTCTTTGCAGAATGTAGGGAAACGGTACAACCACGAGTGGATTTTCCGAGGTGTCAATCATACCTTTAAACAGAATGAACATACTGTAATTTTAGGGGCGAATGGATCTGGGAAGTCAACGTTGCTTCAGGTTATTTTAGGAAGTACGGTTGCCTCCGAAGGCGAGCTTACCTTTTCTGCCAACGGAAAAGAAGTTAAAGTAGAGGAGAGCCTTGGGCTGTTCTCTTTAGCCACGCCTTACTTAGAGTTAATTGAGGAATTCACCTTGATTGAGATGCTTGAATTCCATCAGAAGATGAAGCCATTCAAAGCTGGGCTGACCATCGATTCTATTATCGAAACGCTTTATCTCACTGATTCAAAGAACAAAGCCGTCAAGTATTATTCGTCTGGAATGAAGCAGCGCGTAAAGCTTAGCCTGGCCCTGCTTTCAGACACTCCTTTTGTGTTGCTTGATGAACCAACTTCCAATTTGGATGCTAAGGCAATTGACTGGTACAAGAACTTGGTGGAGGGACACAAAGCAGGCCGCATCATCATCGTTTGTTCCAATGACCAGAAGGATGAGTTCAGTTTCTGCGAGAAAGAGTTGAATGTTGGGGATTATAAGTAGCTATTTCGTTTTAAACCCCAACGAAGCCGAATTGATGCAATACCGCAATCCCGTAGGGTTGGGACCATCATCAAAAACATGACCCAAGTGGGCGTTGCAGCGTGCGCAGTGCACCTCATCGCGGTTCATGCCAAAACTCGTGTCGGTCGATTTCTCCACATGGTTCCCGATAAAGGTGTAATAGCTCGGCCAGCCTGTGCCGCTTTTAAACTTTGTTTTAGATTCAAACAACTCTAAATCGCAACAAATGCAGGTGTAAGTGCCTTCGGTCTTGTTATCCCAATATTTGCCCGTAAAGGCACGCTCGGTTCCGTGCTGGCGCGTAACGCGGTATTGCTCGTCTGTAAGTTTTTCCTTGTAATAATTATCAGGCTTCACTTCTTTCTGAATGCGTGTTTGACTCCACGCAGTGGAAGCGAAAAGGAGGATTGCGAAGAATGGAAGTAGCTTTTTCATAATTTGATAAACACCCCTTAGCCTAGCTTGTTCGCTTTACTTGAGATGCCAATGTTCTTCAATATATTAAAATCTCAAGGTTCTTGCAGGCAATCATAGAACTATTTCGTTATTTCCACTTCGCAATTTAGGGCATGCGCCATTAAACACTTCGATTTCGATACGATTTACGAGACCTATTCTAAAATGGTCTTTAACGTGTGTCTCAACTATTTGCAGAGTACGCAAGATGCCGAAGAGGTAACACAGGATGTATTTGTAAAGATTCACGGTAAACTGGATTCGTTTAAAGCCGAATCGGAACTCAAAACGTGGGTGTATCGCATTGCGGTCAATCAGTCGTTAGATTTTATAAAGGCGAAACAGAGAAAGAAACGATTCGGATTTCACCTATTCATCCATACTGATGTAAATGAAGATTCGGCAGCCTTTTCATCATTCGACCATCCGGGAGTTCTTTTGGAGAACAAGGAAGCCACCGAGCGGATATTCCGAGCTATCAACCAGTTGCCCGAACGGCAGAAAACGGCTTTGCTACTAAAGTCGATGGAGGAATTGAGTCAGAACGAAATTGCCGAAGTAATGGAGTTATCTACAAAGGCGGTGGAGTCGCTGCTTTCAAGGGCGCGAGCCAATCTGAAAGAAATATTGAGCAATCACGAAGGATAATCAATCAATAATCGTCTAACTAATCAAGAACATGGAAGTGCCGAACGAAATAGAATTGCTTACCAAGGTAGATAGAGTGGACGCCCCATCTTTTCTGAAAACCCGCATTGATGCGCGTATTCGGCAAGTTGCGGAAGACTCACTTTCTAACGGCTGGGTGTTGAGTTTTGCCGCCACGGTTGCGTTGCTAATCGTGGTTAATAGCATGGTTTTCCTTCGCGGAGCGGAAGATTCTGCAACACATGTTAGTTCCGCATATTCCATAACCCAAGGAATGGGGATGAATGTTTCTAATCAATTGTATAATGACTAAGACACGAATTCTTGCCATTCTGGTGGTGGTGATGGTGCTACTGAATGCGGCAACATTGACATTTATCCTTATAGGAAAATCGCACGGGCCAAAACATCACGGGCCAATGGAGAATGGACCTCGGAACATCATTATTGAAAAACTAAATTTTGATGATGAACAGACAGCACTCTACGATGGCTTGATAAAAAAGCACTATTCGGCTATTGTCGAAAAAGATTCGTTGATGCTGGTGGCGCGCAATGCACTCTATTCGCAACTCATTACGCAAGATTCAACCGAAGTTGAAATGCAACTTAACGCCATCGGTCAACTTCAAAAAGAAGTGGAGACGGTGCATTTTCTGCATTTTCAAGAGCTAAAAGCCTTGTGTTCGGAAGAACAACTTCCTGCATTTAAAAAGCTGACCGAAGAACTGTCAGTCTTTTTCGGTAGTGCCAGACCACCGCATCCAAAGCATTGAAACGCTTTTTTACATGTTTATTACTCGCCTTTGCGTCATCTACTGCAACGGCTCAAACAGTTCGGTTTGTTCCCAGTTTTGGCAACGAAGCACTGGAGCTAAATAGCAGTTATACACTGCATGATGGAACCGATGTGAATATTGAAACGCTTCGATTCTATATCTCCAATATGGAGATTAGCAACAAGGATGTATTGGTTTGGAAAGAAGCCGATAGCTACCACCTGCTAGACGCTTCAAAATCCGAATCTTTACAATTTCCTGTTCCGTTTGAGAAAGGCGATAAACTGGTTTTCCTCTTGGGAACGGACAGCTTGACGAATGTTTCAGGTGCCATGGGTGGCGCCCTCGACCCTAGCAATGGGATGTATTGGGCATGGAACAGCGGTTACATCAATTTCAAACTGGAAGGAACAAGCCCTGTTTGCCAAACAAGGAACAATGGTTTTGAGTTCCATTTAGGGGGTTATGCTTACCCGAATGCCACGGTTCAGCAGATAGAATTACCTATTACAGGAAACGTGATTAAGGTTGATGTGGAAGCATTCTTGAATCAGATTAATCTTGAAAAGGAAAACATGATTATGTCTCCGGGATTAGAAGCCGTGACGTTGGCAAAGAAAGCCGCAACCATCTTTCATTTCAAGTATGAAAAGTAGGTTAGTTGCTATCGGTTTGCTGAGTTTTGGACTGATGGCAACCACCTTACCTACACTTACCAAGGTTGAATTGGTTTATCCCGCAAGTTGGCCAAAACCCGTTTACGATTTTGAGAAAAGTCCACTTTCGAAGGAAGGAATCGCGCTAGGCAGAAAGCTATTTTACGACCCTATACTTTCTGCCGATAGCACCATTTCGTGCAGCAATTGCCACCTTTCATATACAGCCTTCACTCACGTAGACCATGCTTTAAGCCACGGTATTAAAGATAGTGTTGGAACACGAAATTCGCCTGCGTTAATGAATTTGGCTTGGGGGAAATCGTTCATGTGGGATGGCGCGGTTAACCATCTTGATATGCAGGCATTGGCACCTATTTCTCATCCATCCGAAATGGGAGAGACCTTAACTCATGTGGTTGCCAAATTGCAGAATTCGAGTGATTATCCGAACTTGTTTAAAGAAATATATGGTGATGATGAGATAACTGTAGAACGACTTTTGAAGGCACTTTCGCAGTTTCAATTGACCTTGATTTCGGCCAATTCTAAATATGACAAAGTAATGCGAGGCGAGGAAGAATTCACAACTCAAGAAGCAATCGGGTATGCGTTATTTAAAGCCAATTGCAGCTCTTGTCATGCAGAACCTTTGTTTACCACGGGTTTGTTTGCCAACAATGGCTTGCCAGTTGATTCTATTCTCCATGATTTGGGAAGAATAAAAATTAGCTTGAATCCTGCGGATTCCTTGTGCTTTAAAATTCCAACTCTGAGAAACATTGAGTTTTCATACCCTTATATGCATGATGGTAGGTTTAAAACCATTCGGGAGGTGCTCAATCATTACGGCAGGGGAGTAGTACAATCAAAAACCCTGGCTCCCGAAGTTAAAGCGGGTATTATTTTGACAAGTGACGAGAAGGTTGATATAACCGCTTTTCTCTTAACCTTAACGGATAAGGAATTTCTATTCAATTCAGAAAATGCCTATCCACGATATTAATTTCATTTTATCCGAAGGAAATCAAAACAAGTATCGTCTAAACTTAAAACAACACAATAATCTCAAGATGAAAAGAGCATTTTTTACCGCTTCAACGCTGATTTTAGCTTTTGCAGCTTCGGCTCAAACCGACCCAGCCATCATATCTTGGCTGCAAAACACCACCCAGACTGGTACTTACTACACAGTTGTTGGTGGATCAACAGCGCTGCAAAACAACATTCTTGTCAATTGTCAGACGGTTGAGTACTCAACCGACTTTGTTTATGCGCATACCGAAGGTGTGCCTGCCTATCCAACAGGACCGTTTTTGGATGGAAACCCATCTAACGCAACAGCTCAAGGAGCAATTTTCAAAATACCTCGCAACCCAGTTCAAAACACGGGCACGCCAACTGCAACAACTGGCGGAAACATCGGTGTTTTTATCAATGGGGTATCCTTGTTTGATTACCGTGATGGTGTGGCCTGGAATCCGGCTACCAATGCCTTGTGTGGTGGACCTGGAAATCCTCCTTGCTCAGGCGGACCTGGCTCAACTTCTGCTTGGAACCGAGACGCTATTCCTGCTGAAAGAGAAGGATTTGATTGTTCCAAAGCACATCCTGCCATGGGAAATTATCACCACCATCAGAACCCTTCGGCATTTGATTTAGACTTGGATGTGGTTTCTACCATCTGCAATCTCTATGATGCAGAAGGGCTGTATGCGATTAATGCATCCGCGCATTCTCCGCTATTGGGTTTTGCTTATGATGGTTTTCCAATCTACGGAGCTTACGGATATGCGAACGTGGATGGAACAGGCGTAATTACTCGTATGAAATCGAGTTACGCAACTCAGAATGTGACAACCAGAACAAATGGCCCAGCTGTGAATGCGACCTACTTCAATGGCTATTTTAGAGAAGATTACGTCTACGTTTCGCATTCGGGTGAAGAAGAGTATTTGGATGTGCACAACGGTCGTGTTTGTATTACACCTGATTATCCAAATGGAACGTATGCCTATTTCTGCACGATTGATGAAAACTGGAACTCGGCCTATCCTTATGTGGTTGGTCCAACGTTCTATGGAACCTATGCTAATCGAAAAGTGACTACCGTTTCGGAATCTACTACTATTTACGATGCAGGTTCTGTTGGTATAGCGGGGGCAAATGCTGTTGAATTGGACGTGAAAGTATTCCCAAATCCAACGGCCGATTTATTGGCTGTGCAGGTTAAAGGATTGGTGAAAGAGAATCTTGCTGTAACTGTTTATGATGTAGCTGGAAAGTTGGTTGCTACCGGTCAGATTAGTGCAGGAACCACCATTTGGTATCTTGATACAAAGACCATGTATGATGGAACGTATTTGGTGAAGATTGGGAATAACACAATTAAACGGGTGGTTTTAGCGAGAGATTAAGCTTAATAAGTATCATTGAGGAAAAGCCAGCTGCAATCCTTTGCAGCTGGCTTTTTTTCGTTTTGAATCTAAGGCATCACCATCTGCTTCCGCGCCTTCCGTTTATCATTCAGATGAAGAATGTCATTGGCCGCAATAGACAGAGTGATGACCCCAGCATCAGCATAAAACCCAAGGTTCAGTTCTTCGTGTTCATGAAAGATGATGGCTGCGAGGATGATGGAATAGATGGGTTCGAGATTCACCGAAAGGTTCATCACAAATGGCGAAACGTGCTTAAGTGCCTGATAAGACAACTGCATGGCATAAACGGTACATACGAGGCTCATAATGAGCAGATAACCATTATCGGATATTGTAGGAATAAGCGTTGGAGCAGGCCATCCTCGGTCAATGATGGCGCGTTGCTTCGCTAAACGTCAAAAGCAGCTACTTCAATTACATCACCAGGTTTCATTTCCCCAAGGGAGATGTTTCCAATTCTTACCCGCACCAAACGCAAGGTTGGAAACCCGACCGCAGCCGTCATTTTTCTGACCTGACGGTATTTTCCTTCTGATAATGTGATGGAAACCCAACTTGTTGGGCCGTGCCGTTCATTCCTGATATTCTTTTTTCGGGGTGAGAGTGGGGGTTCTCCATTTAGTAATTGAACGGGGCAAGGCAAGGTCAAATATTTGCCTGTTTCGGTGGTAATCTCCACGCCACTCCCCAACTTCTCGCCAGCTTCAGAATCAATGATCCCATCCACCTGCGCATAATATTCCTTCTCAACCTTGTTGCCACGGACGAATTCGCTCATTTTGCCATCGGTAGTCAGCAGAAGCAGTCCTTCCGAAGGTTCATCCAATCGGCCAATGGCCATGATTCCTTCTGGGAAAACGAACAGTTCGCCTAGCATCTTCTTGTTCTTTCGCTTGGTTTGCTGCGAAACAAACTGCGACAGATAACCGTCTGGTTTGTAAAGAAGGAAATGACGATGTTCCACCAATCAGACCTTACTGAAAAGATAAAGCATTTCAGTTGCAATTTGCGCGCAGCGTTCGTCATAGGTTGCTGTTTCTGATTCTGTGAGGTCAGAAATTCTTGGGTCTTCGTAGGTCAATGTGGTGCGATATTCTGCGCCAAGGATGATTGGGCAGTTCTCATCAGCATCCGAACAGGTCATGATAGCGGCAAAGCCTTTCTGTGGATTGGCGGAATGATCAAACGTTTTTGAGAAGCAATCCAATGCGCCCGTTTCATCAGAAAAACGAACGGAATAGCGTGGATTTGTGCCTACCGTTCCATCCACCTTAAAACCTGCACGTTTGATGGCGTCAACAGCCTTCTTGCTGAAATTGGTTTCCTCCGTTCCGCCAGAAAAGGT
>JBDNJH010000184.1:0-4751 GCA_041687875.1 Flavobacteriales bacterium
CTCTTGTGACCATGTTTTGGTCATTCCATCTTTAGAAACCGCTTCTTCAAATGGCCCACAATTATTCCTGAATTCGGTAAGTGTTTGGTAAATATCGCGTTGAGCGATGAGTTCAAGGAAGTCCGAACAATTCTGAGATTGAGCGATGCATGGCATAAGGAGGAAAAGGGTGAACGCACGTAGCATGGTCATTGAAGGAAATTACGGCATTAATACGAACAAGGAGTTCAAATAATCAATCTTACACCGCCTAATTGTTCCACTTTATACGGAAAGTGGTCGCCAGGCGAGCCGATGAACACGAAGTTAACGGGGATATTCCATTCTTCCGAAAGTCGATCAATCAATTCTGGTCCGAAGGAATCTTCCAGCACAATAAATTCAATCTTAATGGCAGGATATTCCCGGTCGAGCACATCTAAATCAGATACGAAACGTGCTGCGGGTTTTTCTCCCTTCTCTACAGCCGTCACGATTTTCAGTTTTTTGGTGTGTTCGTTATTCTGAATGTATTGCATTACCTTGTTTAGTGCGGCCACATCATCGTCCTTGGTGAAATAAACAAACTCCTGCGAATTGATTTCCTCAATCAGACTCGTCAAATTGGTGTTTGATTTGATGAAGAAATTTTGAACAGGAGTGAATACGTAGCGCAATACACCAAGGCGGAATCGAAGCAATACTGTTCGATTGAGCATGATCATCACTATCACAAACGTGGGTACGAAATACTCGAAGAATACCGCCAAATACGCAGGATTGAGAATGGCGTTTCCCGCAATGGCAATAAATACGGCAGCAATAGCCACTAGCAACGAAATCCAAGAAGAACGTTCTGGGCGAGGTAGATTCTTACGTCTCACCTTCAGCAGCACATTCCCGAAACCGAAGAGCACCATCACCGAAAGAAAGGCGATGGTGTAAACGCCTGCCAGCGCACTTAATTTACCTCCTGTTATCAGTAGAATATAGACGCATAATAGGAAGAACATGATGGAGATGCGATAGGAACTCCCGTGTTTGTTCTTCTTAAGCAAAGATTGCGGAAGAATCCGATCTAAGGTCATGCGTTCTACCAATCCGCTTACCCCAATGTAGGATGTAAGCACTGCACCGCTCACTACCAATGTGGCATCTATGGAAATAAGGATACAAAGCCATGTGCCGCCTGCCAGGTTGCCCATATACGAGAGTAAGGCCTCCTGATTATTCTGAACATCAGCCATTGGCACAAAGGCCAAGGCCAAGAATGCCATCAGTGGATTGAAAACCGTTACTACAATCCACATGTTGCGTGGTGTTTAAAAGTGCGTTATATGCCCCACCATTCAGCGGCAGCGCACCAACCACTTTGCCATAGATTTTACGGAAAAGAAAAAGCACGGCTCCGACCATAAGCAGCGAAATCCAAGCGTACGGCCCAGCATAAATAATCGCTAGTGCGGAAACATAAAGACAGGAAGAGCTAATGTCGTTGCCAGAGATGGCGGTGGCTGAAAGTTCGTTCAGCTTACCGTGGACTGCTTTTTTCATTTAAAAGCGAGAATTATTAGAGGTAAAACGTGGCCGAATCTCAATCGGCTGTTTCGTGAGCTCGCAAGCTAAACAAGTTCAGGATAAAAGGAAATGATTTGAAGACTTCGCTTCTCGTATAAGTCCGCAGTTACGCTTCCAACTCACTCAACTCCAACCACCGTAATTCTTTTCCTTCCAATTCGTCTGAAACGCGTTGAAATTCGGATGATATGGCCAATATTTTTTCGTGGTCATCAACCACGGCATCCAATTCTTCGGTCAGTTCTATTTTGCGCTTTTCAAGCTTAGGGATTTCTACTTCGAGCAATCCGAATTCGCGCTTTTCGTTAAAACCCATTTTGCCTTTTGCGGCAAGGCTTTCGGTTTCCTTCTGAGTCTTTTTTGCAGCGGTCTTTTCTTTTTTCTCGTCCTCCAATGCAAAACGATATTGGTCGTAGTTGCCCACAAAACCACGAATTTGGCCGTTTCCTTCAAAGATGAAAAGCTGATCTACCAGCTTGTTCATGAAGTGTCTATCGTGCGTTACAATCAGCAGACATCCTTCAAATTCCATCAGAAAATCCTCCAAAACATTCAATGATAGAATGTCGAGGTCGTTGGTAGGCTCATCCAGAATAAGGAAATTCGGATTGGCCATAAGCACCGTAAGCAAGTAGAGACGTTTTTTTTCTCCACCACTTAATTTCTCCAAATACTGATAATGCTGATGACGTGGAAAAAGGAAACGTTCGAGCAATTGAGCAGCTGAAATGGATTTCCCCTTTTTTAGCGGAATGTGGTCGGCAATGTCTGTGATTACCTCAATCACGCGTTTGCCATCTTTCATCTCCAATCCATCCTGACCGTAGTAACCGATTTTCACCGTGTCACCAATCACAATTTTACCACCATCGGGCTCCACTTGACTCATAATCATCTTGAGTAGCGTGGATTTTCCACAGCCGTTGGCACCCACAATTCCAATGCGTTCGCCTCTGCGGAACTTGTAATCGAAACCATCCAAGAGCAACCTATCTCCATAGGCTTTGCGCACGCGATGGAACTCAAGAATCTTGCTTCCCATGCGCTGCATATTCACTTCCATGGTCAGCTGATCTTGCTTCAGGTTTGTTTTTGCAACCTTCTCCGTGTCGTAAAATGCATCCTGTCGTGATTTGGATTTGGTGGTTCGCGCTTTTGGTTGTCTGCGCATCCAATCCAACTCTTTGCGGTAGAGGTTTTGCGCCTTGTCCACATTGGCGTGTTCCACTTCCATCCGCGTGGCGCGGTTGTTCAAATAGGTGGTGTAATTTCCCTTGTGCTTGTATAGCTGTCCGTTGTCCATTTCCAGAATGGTATCACACACTTTATCTAGGAAGATTCTATCGTGTGTCACCATCAGAATGGTTCTCTCCGAAGCAGAAAGGAATCCTTCGAGCCACTCAATCATCTCGATGTCCAAGTGGTTGGTTGGCTCATCCAGAATCATCACATCAGGCTGTTCGATGAGCATTTTCGCCATTGCAACACGCTTCACCTGTCCGCCAGAAAGCGTGCTTACACTTTGGTCAAAATCGGTGATGTTCAACGAAGTGAGAATCTCCTTGGCCTGCGCCTCAATATCCCAAGCGTTGTTGCGGTCCATGGCATCAAAAGAGCGTTGCATCCGCTCAGAATCAGCCTCATCCGCCATGGCCAGTTCGTATTCACGAACCACTTGCATGATGGCGTTGGTTGGGTCGAAAACCGAATCCATCACAGTATGTTTTGGGTTCAGTTGCGGTTCTTGTTGAAGATAACCTATGGTGATGCCGTTCCGAGTCACTGCCTGACCTTCTTCCGATGGTTCTAAACCAGCAAGAATGCGGAGCATGGATGTTTTTCCTGTTCCGTTCTTGGCAACCAAGGCCACTTTCTGCCCACGGTCGATGCCGAAGGTGATGTCTTGAAACAGGACACGTTCTCCGTAAGAACGTTTAAGATTTTCGGCTGATAGGTAATTCAAAGTTGGATGTCAAATGAGAGAATTCAGATGTCTGAATTTCGCGCGAAGGTCGTTAAATCTATGGTGATGCTGAATTTGTTTTAAAGCCAATGATTCTATGGCTTTACCCATGAGATTCCAAGCGATATTCGAACATATTCATTATAGGTTTTGTCTGAACAGCCTGATTGAAGTGGAAGAAAAGCGTACCGATGTTCAGGGCAAATTACCAGTTCAAATTGTTTATTTGGCATTCTCCAGCTTCAACTTCTCCAGTTCGCCATCATCCGAAACAGTGGTTGCACCACGTTTCCCAAGTAGAAAACCCACAGCAGCACCAAGTGCCAGACCGATAAATAAAAATGCAAATTCCATTGGGCAATGAAGGTAGGGGTTAGTCTAAAGACTATTTTTCAAATTCAGCCATCAGAGCTTGAGAGAAAATATTGCTTACGTTTGATGCAATTGAACTCGCCACGCTTCCCATAAGAATAGCGTACCAGGGCGAGTTTTTTTTTATCATGTCATGCAAAGAGGACTACCCTAAAAACATTATTTCATTCGATAAACAAATCGAATTACTGGAAAGTAGGGGAATGATGATTGAAGACAAAGTTCTAGCAAAGGATTTTCTGAAGAACATAAGCTACTTCAGGTTACAAGGTTTTTGGTGGGAGTTTCAAAAGGATAAAGGCAAACACGAATTTCACGAAGGCGTTCGATTTGAGGATGTCATCCAGCTATATACTTTCGACAGGAAGCTTCGGCTCTTGATTTTTGATGCCTTGGAAAGGATTGAAATAGCTTTAAGAGCAAAGTTGGTCTGTTATCTTTCTATTGAACTTGGCCAATGGTGGTTTGAAGAGCCATCAAATTTTCGAAATCCTGCATATCATAAGGAGGTATTGGCTGAAATTGACAAAGAGCTAAAACGAACCAAAGAAGTTTTCATCTCCAGTCACCATAATAAATATGGAAATTCAGGGAGGCCACCAGCGTACAAAACGCTTGAAGTTGTTTCTTTTGGATGCTTATCGAAATTGTATAGTAATCTTCATAACAATGTTGCGGCAAAGGATAGAATTGCAACAGAATTTAACCTTCCCAAAAGGTAACTATTCAGCCAAAATAAAATTCGTAAAAGACTTGGATCTTAAAAATGATTGTCGGATCTTGTGGCTGTTATCGAGAAAGACCAGATCATATTACGATTACTTGACCGCCTCGAGGCTTCGGATCGGTTGATACTGGA
>JBDNJH010000025.1:0-2614 GCA_041687875.1 Flavobacteriales bacterium
CATACAGGCCAAGTTCATTCGGTTTTAGCAACCCGACTTCGTGTTGCTGGTCGTTTCCGTTCGATTTGAGCCACGCCACTTCTTCAATGGCGTTGCTTCCGCTGTAGACAAAGCCTCTGGTTTGCTTTCCGCCTTGAGCAGCATATTCCCATTCGGCTTCGGTGGGTAATCGAAAAGTCTTTCCAGAGAGTTCATTCAGCTTCGCGATAAAATCCATCAATTGTTCCCAACTCATATCATTCACTGGGCATTTCATGCACGAAATTTCACTTGGATTAGTGCCTACCACGGCAATCCATTGCTCTTGGGTGAATTCATATTTCCCGATGTAGAAATCGTTGAGATTGACTTCATGAGCTGGCCGTGCGTCTTTCTTTCCATCATCGCTTCCCATGGTGAAAGTTCCGCCTTGCACGAAGACCATTTCGAGTTGAATCGAGGCGTTGAGTGGGATGATTTCTGTTTGCGCGAAAGTGGGATAAACGAAAAAGGAGAAAAGGAGAAAAGTGATTACGCAGAGCCTCAGAAAGACAAAAGAAATTGAACATGAAATAGCCACAGATACACAGATTTTCTCAGATGAAAAAGGATAAATAATCTGTGTCAGATCAGTGGAAATCCGTGCATCTGTGGCCAAAAAATGTTTTTCGCCAATCATCTCAAGCCGTTTTCAATTTCGTAGCGCATCCCGAATTGAATGAACATGGCCAATCCGAACGGTCGACCTTTCTGAACACCACGCTTCAAATAATAGTCCTTGTCTCCAATGCAGGTTCCTGTGCAAACATTGGTGCAAATGAGACCGTTATCACGTGGTTCCAGTGAGTATTTGCGCAAACCCTTGTAGGCCATTTCGGTACTTCTCTTGAAACGTTTGTCATCCACAATTCCGAGTTTCAGAGCCGTAATCGTTCCATAAGCAAACATGGCCGTGCAGGAGCTTTCAATCCAGTTGTCGGGGTCGTCTTTTCGAACTGGAAGTTGATACCAATGTCCCGTTTTCTCGTCCTGCAACTCTGGCAAATGTTCGAGCATTTCCTTTAGGTAACCAGCAAACTCATTCCACATCGGGTTTTCGCGAGGAATAACCTCCAATGCATCTGAGAGCGTAACGTAAATCCAACCGTTTCCACGTCCCCAAATTTCTCCACTCGCCCGTGTTTCATCATCTGGCCAACCCATTTGTCCACAGAAATACGGCACGCCATCCTTGTCGTTGGCATCCCAACCATGGTACCACATTCCCCATTTCTTGTCGAGGAGTTTTTCGCGGTGAAGCCGGAATTGCAAAGCGAATTCATTCAAATATTTCTCATCGCCCGTGGCGCGATACATGGCAATAAAAAACTGCCCAATCATAAAAACGGTGTCGTCCCAAAGTTCTAAACTCAGCGGTAAATGGGAAACGGCTCCTTCTTGCGTTCTCTTAATTTTAAGATACTGAGAGTAAATCTTATCGCATTTCTGTTTATAAAATTCATCACCCGTTTTCTCGTACAGAAACGCCATTCCCAAACCTGAGGCTACACCGTTTGGCGATTTACCATTGGCCGCGCCTTTGGTTCGGTCCATGGCTTGCGTGATGTAATCGAGGTATTGCTGCTTTTCGCTTTCCGCAACTTGGTCGTAACGCTTGACCATTGTATTCAAAAAAGCTGCGTGTTGCCAAGACCAAACGTATTTGGAAGCTGGCAAGTACGATTGCATGGAGAAGGTCTCTACGCTATCGACCCACGTTTGGGCGGCAGAACTAAATGAGAAAAGGAAAAATGTAAAATGTAAAAAAGGCTTCATCAAAGCACGTTCAGAACCTGCTCTTTTATCTTCTCCAATTCATCTTTCATTTGCACCACAATCTTCTGGATTTCAGCATGATTTGCCTTGGAGCCAAGCGTGTTGATTTCTCGTCCCATTTCCTGAGAGATGAATCCGAGTTTACGACCTGCTGCATCATCAGAATTCATGGTCTCTTCAAAATATTTGAGGTGAGCTGTGAGTCGAACTTTTTCTTCGGTCACATCATATTTTTCGATGTAGTAAACAAGTTCCTGCTCCAATCGACCTTCATCCATCGTCACTTTCTCCTTGAGTTCCTCAAAACGATCCATCATGCGCTGACGAACGGTTACGATGCGCTCGCCTTCATATTTCTCCACTTCGGTCAATAGAGTCCGAATGATGTTCAATCTTTCGGTGAGATCAATTCTTAACTGGTCGCCTTCGGCAGCACGGAATTCTTGAAAATTCTTGACCGCTTGGAACAACAATGCGATGGCAAGATCGATTTCTTCCTGGGTTTTCTCCTTGCGTTCTGATTGCAGCACTTCGGGCAGCTTCAATACGTTGCCAAGCAATGCGCTTTGATCCAGACCCTGTTTATCAGCAGCTTCTTTCAATATCTCGGTGTAATGATCGAAGAGCGACTGATTGAGCGAAAACATCTTATCATCACTCACCCCTTCGGCATATACAGCAATATCAACTTTACCTCTTATGAGTTCGGAAGCAAGGTTTTTTCTCAATTCCATCTCTTGGTCGCGCAAAGCGGAATTCAACCTCAAATTGAGGTCTAATTGTTTGCTATTCACCGAGCGGACCTCGGCAGTATAGGAAG
>JBDNJH010000026.1:0-12233 GCA_041687875.1 Flavobacteriales bacterium
AATCTCTGGGCTATCTTTCATGCCTGCTCTGCGTTGCAGTGGCGAATCCACGAAAAACATACCTCCAAAGCTCCATTTGGCCAGTCCCCCTAATTCTTCTTCTACATCTCGGTCAATAACTAGAACCTTTTGCCCTTCGTTTAATAGTTCGATGGCGGCAGTTATCCCGGCTATTCCGCCTCCAATTATTACAGCATCCGATTGGTATATTATCATTTTTTCGAGTTATGTCGGCTAAGTTATCACAATCATAAAATTGGTGTAAAGTTCTTGCCAAATCTTGTGTTTTACGGCCATCTCTTACTTACGGCTAAACCGTATTGAAACTAGACCAAACAATACGCTCTACTTCTATCCTGAAGTGGATCAGATTATAAATGCTGCCTACATGATTGAATTGCTGGAAGTACTCAAACAATCAGCCGAAGCCATTTAGACAGTTGGATGAAGCAGAAATTTGGTTAGAGAAACAAAGAAATTCGCAAAACCCCTGCCTTCTACTTTGTGTTTAACCAATTCATATCTAAGTACTTTACGCAGGTATGAATTCAATCAATACCGGGCTGAGGCACAGGGTAAATACCATTGAAATGTCAGAGAATGGTATCGCCTATTTCCGTTCGGAGACAGATGAGGTGAATGCCAATTTGGATTTTATTCGTCATGGCATTGCTGTAAATCAGAACTTATCCAACCCACTACCCTTTTGTATCACTTTCACCAATTTTCCATCAGAGTATTTTGCGCGGTAAGTAATGTTTCCGTCCATGTCCCAATAGGTGTTTGTGCCACTCAATCGGCCCCGTTCATAATTGATATTGAACCACTTGGCACCATGCTCATACCATGCTTGAGAAAGTCCCTGAAGTTTGCCTTCTGCATAGGTCAATTCCTGAAACTTGAATCCGTTGGAATAGAAGAGTTTCCATAGACCATCCTTCTCCCCTTTCTTGTAATCACCTTCTGCGCGCAGTTCTCCCGTTTCGTGCCATTCAATGCTGTGGCCGTCTTCCAAGTCATCAGCATAGGACTTGTCGTATTGTTTGTTGCCGTTTGGATACCAAAGCAATGCTTTCCCATGCTTCTTTCCGTTCTTATAGGTTACGTCAAACTTAGGTTCGCCACCTTCAAAATAGCCTAACCATTTTCCGTGCATTTCGCCTTCAACGAACTCGCCAGTTTCCTTTACTTGACCATTCTTGTACCACGAGGTCCAAACTCCAATTTCCTTATCGTTTACAAACGCTCCTTTACTGAAAGGCTCACCCGTTTCATACACACGTTCCCAAACACCAGTTTTCAGACCGTCTGAGAAATTACCGCTTTTCCATTTAAAACCGTCCAATTCGTAGTTGTAAACCCACGGCCCGTCCAGTTTGTCATTTTTGAACTGCCCCTTGCTTCCGAGTTTTCCGTTCTCGTAGAAGAACTGCCACTCCCCGTTTCGTTTGTCAGCAACGAACGGCCCTTCCATTTCAGTTTTGCCGTTGTCGTAATACCAGCTGAACTTTCCTTCCTTCTTCCCATCCTTGAAGTTGCCTGTCATGCTCAATTGGCCATTCAAATGCCATTGCTCCTCCTTGCCTTGCTGCTGTCCAGCTTTGTAATTCACCTTTCTTTTAGGTTGTGAAGTATTGTAGAAATACTCCCAAAGACCGTTCTTTTCACCATCCTTCAACGAACCTTGAAACTCAACCTTTCCATCAGAATAATAGCTGATGTTCTTGCCATTCTCTATCTCCTGATCACTCATTAGCTGCCCATCGCGATACCAGCATTTCCAACGTCCTGTTTTCTTATCGTCTGTGTATTTTCCCTCACAGAATGGCTTGCCGTCATCGTAAAAGCTTTTCCAAACGCCTTGCTTAAGGCTATCGACAATTTTGCCTTCTTCCTTCACCGCACCGTTGGGCCACATATCACGAAAATCCTCCTGCGCCATTGCAAACAGCGGCAGTATGAACAAAATGGTAAGTAGTTTTTTCATATCACTTCATTATAATTTCAAGAACAATGGTTTCACCTAGTTCCTTATTCATGTTTTCTTTGATGCTTTCTTTGGCAAAAGACAACTCGTTGCGAAGTACAGCACTATCCAATTTCACTTGCAATATGCCATTTCGGAAGTACAAACTTGTTGTTCTGTTCTTAACAGAAGGCCCTAAAAGTGCGCCCCAAAGATGTACTACACGCGTTTCCTTAGCCTTATCGGCCGCAGGATGCTTGGCCAACCAATCATCAATCACTTCTTTCAGCGGCTGCTGATTGGAAAGTCGTTTCTTCATCCTTTCAGTCCGTTTAAGAAGATTTTTACGTTTTGATTTATACGTTCCGTGATATTTTCGGAAATGACAGGTTGAAATTTAGACCCGACAATCATTTCATATAATTCGATGTAGCGCGATGAGACCGTTTGCACGAACTCATCTGGCATAAATGGCATTTTCTGACCATCCAATCCTTGAAATCCATTCTCCATCAACCACTCTCGCACAAACTCTTTGGAAAGCTGCTTTTGCACCTCTCCTTTTGCCTGCCTTTCGGCATAGCCATCAGCATAAAAATAGCGTGAACTGTCTGGTGTATGAATCTCATCAATTAACACAATTTCGCCATTTCTATTCCCGAACTCATACTTCGTGTCAACTAAGATAAGTCCTTGTTTTTCAGCCATTTCAGTTCCACGTTTAAATATCTTTTGCGTATAGTCTTCCATCAACTCATACTCGGCCTTTGGAATAATATTCTTAGCAATGATGTCTTCCTTTGAAATGTCTTCATCGTGGCCTTCATCAGCCTTTGTTGCTGGAGTAATGATGGGTTGAGGGAAACGGTCATTCTCCTTCATTCCATCAGGCATCGACACACCACACAAAATTCGTTTTCCAGCTTTGTATTCGCGCCAAGCGTGACCAGCCAAATAACCACGAATCACCATTTCAACACGATATGGCTTGCAGTTGTACCCAGCCGAAACAACAGGGTCTGGAGTTGCTTCCAGCCAATTCGGAACAATATCCTTCGTTGCATTCAGAAAGTGTTCTGCAATCTGGGTCAATACTTGTCCTTTAAAAGGGATTCCCTTCGGGAGAATGTGGTCAAACGCGGAGATGCGATCACTGGCAACCATCACCAATAAATCGTCACCAATTGAATATACATCCCGAACTTTTCCCTTGTAAACCTTTGTCTGTCCAAGGAATTCAAAATTTGTTTTCGTGAGGGTTTCTGATAGTTTCAATTTGGTTAGTGGTTATTGGGTTAATGGTTATTGGTCGCTTCACGTTTGTCACTCCGAGGAACGAGGAGTCTCTAGTTCATTGCTCAATGTTTGGTTTACATCACATATCCTCAGTGAGACCCTTCCTGCGTCAGGGTGACAGGCGGAGGAAAATGGGTTAGCAATTATTGATGCTGACCTATTCACGAAATAACTCAATAACAAATAACTACTTATCATCCTCCTTCGCATAAATTTCAACAATTCTTTTTACCAATGGATGACGCACAATGTCGCTTCCGCCCAATTCAATAAATGATATTCCTTTCACTCCGTTTAGCATATTCCAAGCATTGCGGAGGCCACTCTGAACCTTCTTTGGAAGGTCAACCTGTGTCACATCTCCAGTGATAATGAACTTAGCCGAGTTGCCCATTCTGGTAAGGAACATTCGTGTTTGCGCTTCAGTAGCGTTCTGCGCCTCATCCAAGATTACAAACGCGTGATCGAGGGTTCTTCCGCGCATGAAACCGAGCGGTGCAATTTGAATAACACCTGTTTCGAGGTACTGCGCCAATTTCACAGGCGGCAGCATATCCATAAGCGCATCATACAATGGCTGTAAATATGGGTCGAGTTTTTCTTTCATATCACCAGGAAGGAAACCGATGCTTTCGCCCGCTTCCACTGCTGGTCGTGTGAGGATAATACGCTTCACTTCTCGCTTTTTTAGCGCGCGAACAGCTAATGCAACTGCCGTGTATGTTTTGCCCGATCCTGCTGGCCCAATGACGAAAATCATGTCATCTTTTTCGCTTGCTTCAACAATCTTTTTTTGGTTTGGAGTTCGGGCCCTTACAAGATTTCCACTCGGTCCGTAAACCAGAACCGATTCATCAACCTTGCCCGAATCCCCGTTCGATTCGCTCATAAGCAATCGCTCAATTTCTAGAAGAGGCAGACTTCCGAACTTATTGTAATGTCCCACAAATTGCCTAAAACGCGCTTCAAACTCCTCCAGTGAATCCTCGTCTCCAATCAATTTTAAAACTTGCCCACGGGCAATCAATTTCAGCTTCGGAAAGTACTTGGCAATTGTCTTGAGTTTGCGCTCATTTACCCCAAAAAATTCCAACGGGGGAATCGGATCTATCGTTAAAGTTTTTTCGCTCAAGAAGCCATCAAATTAAAGGGTTTCAACTTTGGGTACGCGTTCTTATTATGTAGATTTGGAACGCTTACAAAGTAAAGCAAATTGCCCTCAACGATTCACCGAAAATCAGTCTTTTAACGAACAATGCCGATCATAACCCTAACCACCGATATGGGCTTGCGCGATCATTATGTCGGTGTGCTGAAAGGTGCCATCTACAAGCATTATCCTGAGGCTAGGATCATCGACCTTTCTCATCAGGTGAAGTCGTTTTATGTGCCTGAGGCGGCCATGATTGTTCGCAATTCGTATCCCGATTTCCCGAAAGGAACCGTGCATTTGATAGGTGTGAGCCCAAACAGGACCGAACGTATCAATCACTTAGCTGTGGAATTTAAAGGCCAATATTTCATTGGAGCTGACAACGGAATGTTCCCACTGATTTTTGACCGAGCACCAACCAAGATTGTTGACCTGAGTTTGATTACCCAAACCGCAACCTCTGCCATTTTTCCAAGCCGCGATATTTTTTCAATTGCCGCATCTCATCTTGCCAAAGGCGGCATTATGGAAATTCTTGGAAGACCAGCAGACATTATCAATGAAAAAACTGCGTTTGTTCCTGTGATTGACGGAAAAACAATCCGCGGACTCGCCATTCATGTGGATGTTTATGGGAACATAATCACCAACGTTGACAGAACCCTTTTTAGCACTGTTGGTCAAGGACGGCCATTTGAAATTCGCTTCCGTAAAGAACAACACGTTATTAATCGTGTTTATGATTCTTATGCTGATGTTCCACATGGCGAAAAAATGGCTTTATTTGGAGCATCAGGACTTTTAGAAATAGCAATCAATCGTTCAAATGCATCCCAACTTTTGGGAGTGAAGCACGAGGACGTCATTAGCATCACATTCCAATGATAACACGCATCGTTCAACTCACTTTTCAGGAACATCAGGTGGATGAATTTTTCAAGATATTCGAGGTCAGCGGCCCCAAGGTTCGTGCTTATCAAGGCTGCGTGCACTTAGACCTCGTGCAGGATAAATACCGTACATACGTGTTTTTCACTATAAGCAAATGGGAGAGCGAAGAATCGCTCAATGCTTACCGCAGTTCTCCACTTTTCCGAAGTACGTGGAAGAAGATGAAAACACTTTTTTCGTTGACTGCCCACGCTTGGTCTACGACTGATACTGGTAAATAGCATTCTATCTTTGGCCTAATTGCTATCCTCTGTTGGCACAAAATCCATCCGTTTTCAAAATTCAAGAAACCTTAACCTTAGTTTACGCAGCCAATATCTCCGCCAGCTTCAGAAAATCTGTATTCACCTTATCGTGATGTTTGATGGCGCGAGCGAATGAGGTATAACATACCGCTTTATTAACGATGCCGACCATTACGGAATGTTTTCCGGCCAAAAGGGAATTAACCGCTTCGTAGCCAAGCTGAGAAGCCAGCATTCGGTCTAAGGCTGACGGACTACCACCTCTCTGTTGATGCCCTAAAATGGAAACACGGGTATCGTATTGAGGAAGTGCTTTGACAACTTGTTCTGCAATTTTATACGCACCTCCAGCATCATCGCCTTCGGCCACAATGATGATGCTGCTGGTTTTCCTTCGCTTATACGCGGCATCGAGGTTGGCAATCAACTTGTCCATATTGGTGTGAACTTCTGGAATGAGAATGGCTGCTGCTCCTACTCCAATGCCCGAACGCAGGGCAATGAAACCGGCATCTTTACCCATTACTTCAACGAAGAAAAGACAATCATGAGATGCGGCTGTGTCCTTAATCTTATCGACAGCATCCAAAACATTATTCAGCGCTGTATCATAACCGATGGTATAATCCGTGCCAATAAGATCGTTGTCTATCGTACCAGGAAGCCCGATGAAAGGAATCTGATGCTCTTCCATAAATACTTTGGCACCAGCAAACGTGCCATCGCCACCAATGGCAATTACTCCTTCAATACCGTGCTTTTTGAGATTGTCGAAGGATTTTTGTCTTCCTTCTTTGGTCAGAAAATCTTTGCTGCGCGAGGATTTAAGGATGGTTCCTCCGCGTTGGATGATATTGCCTACATCATCGCTCGAAAGCAATTTGAACTGGTCTTCAATCATGCCTTGATACCCGTGCATGATGCCGTAGACTTGTAGTCCGTGATGCAATCCTGTGCGCACAACGGCACGGATACAGGCATTCATTCCGGGAGAATCTCCCCCGCTGGTAAAAACTGCAATCGTCTTCATAGCGTGAATTTACAATGCAATTATCTCGAATGGAACATTTACCACATCCTTAAATGATTGGCCATCGGCAATGTTGTCTTCGTCATCTGCTTCGCAAATCCACCGAACAATAAACTCATTGTCTTTCTGATTCAATTCTTCCAACAAATTGAACAACGCCATCAGACGAATGAAGGAACCCGTATTGTAATACTCCAAGTGTATATCTACATGCGCTCGGACGAACTGATGCTGCAAATTTTTGCGAAGCCAATTATTTATCGGATTGTAAAACTTCTCGGTGTTCTCTGGCATAGAACGCCCTTTAATTAGGAACCGCCTCTCCTCAATATGAAAATCAACTTCGGGCGAAACCGATGTTGCTTCTATGTAGAGCTTTGTTTCCATTTGTGGTTGTAGGTATTCCTTCTATAGTTAATAGAATTAATTCTTGAGCCGTGGGTCAAGTGCATCCCTCACCCCTTCTCCCAGTAGGTTGTACACAGTTACGGTTAGAAAAATGGCACAACCTGGAAAGATAACCAACCACCATGCTTGGAACGCTTCGCGGCCTGAACTGAGCAATGACCCCCACGTAACTACATCAGCAGGAACTCCAATTCCTAGGAACGAAAGACCAGATTCTATAAGAATAGCTGATGCAATACCAAATGCAACCGCGATGAATGCAGGAGCAACTCCGTTTGGCAATGCGTGACGGAAAATGATGCGTGCTTCGCTAAATCCGAGAGATTGTCCTGCGGCTATGTATTCGAGGTTTCTAATCTTCAGGAACTCTGCTCGAGTAATTCGTGCAATGCCCGTCCAACTTGTAAGGCCGATAATGAGCATGAGGTTTACTAAACTTGGTTTGGCAACAGCTGCAATGGAAATAATAAGAATTAATCTTGGAATAGAGATTAGAATCTCAATGGCTCTAGATATAAGCGAATCAACAGGAATGTTGGTTTTTGAACTCAATAATGGGAGTTTACCCAACAACTTTCCTAAATAACGAAATGCAACAGCAATACCGATAAAGATGGCTAAACTGAGAAGTAATTGAAGTAGGATTGCTGTGCCAGAACTACCAATGGCATCCGACAATACATCAGCACGAATCATGAAAGCATAGTAATAGGCCAATACTAATCCAAGGATGAATGTCCAGAATTGACCGCGAGTGGTAAGCAGTTTAGAATCTCCAAAGTACCCTGCTAATGAGCCCAGCACAAGACCGATAAGTGTGGCAATTCCCATGGAAAGAATTCCGATGGTGAGGGAAATACGTGTAGCATGAATCAACCCCGACAACACATCTTCACCCTTCTTGTTTGTTCCCAAAAGATGGCGGAAACGAACTGGCATTTCTACCAACGCACCTGTCTTGTCCTTAAAAAACTGTTCTCCTGATGGTGCTTTGTAATCAGAATTCAAAAAGTCTGACTTGTTAGGCGCATACGGAATTGGAGCCCAAATCACAGATTCAAGATCCATCTGCTTCCACTTGGCAATATCCAACTGAATGTTTTCTATGGCACCGTCTTCACGCTTTATTTCGTACCTGTTCTGCGTGGAAAAGGCTGGAAAAAGTGACTCGCCATGATACTTTGCATAAAGCGGCTGATCGTTGGAGATGATTGGAGCCATAACTGCGATAAACGCCAAAATTCCTAGAATCCAAAGCTAAACGTAAGCTGGCTTGTTCTTCTTGAACTGCGCCCAAGCATACTGCCTGAAACTGAATTGATTATTGTCTTGCTGCTTGCTCATCTATTTAGAAAAACTGATTCGTGGGTCAGCAACTGCATAAAGAATGTCGGAAACCAAGTAACCAACCAATGTGAGTACACCTGTGATTGTAAAGATGGCAATCAACATCGGATAGTTTTGATTGACAATGGCGTTGTAAGACTCCCCTCCCATTCCTGGAATGGTGAAGATTACCTCCAAAATAACCGAACCACCAATGGCAACCGGGAATATGTTAGCGAATACAGTGATTATTGGAAGAAGTCCATTCCGAAGTGCATGCTTGTAGATGACCACTTTCTCGCTCAATCCCTTAGCACGAGCAGTTCGGATGTAATCCTGATTTACAATCTCCAGCATGGAAACACGCATAATCCTTGAAAGGAAAGCGAATGAACCGTAGGTATAAGAAATGATTGGTAAGACGAGAAATGGCAATCGATCAATCCATCGCTCAAAGAATCCGGCATCTTCGGCAAATCCTCGTACTGGCTCAACTCCCGAAGCTGGAAACCAATGAAATACATCGGGATTAGCAAACCACATCAACATAACTGTTGCTGCAAAGAAGCTAGGCAGCGAATAGAGGATAAAAAGCAGCACGGTTGTTACCCGGTCAAAAAGTGTGTCTTTATGAACAGCTGCTTGAATCCCAAGGGGAATACTGATTAAATAAGCAAGGAAAACCGAAATCATACTAAAGAAGAACGACCAGAATATCTTGATTCCGATTACTTCCTGAATCGGCATTTTGGTGGTGTATGACGTACCGAAATCTCCTCTGACAATACCACTTGTGAACTCAGACCCTGCACCTGTAAGCCAATTGCCATCACCAAAAATCCAACGGTGATACTGATTGTTTGAATAGAAATTGAGTACAGGAACATACTTTTTCCAAGGCGTTGCAGTTTCCTGCACGGTTTTGAATTTGCTTTTTACCACATCCAATTCATCCTTTAAGGGTGCCATATATGGCTTGGAGTACAACTCTTCCAGCTTCGCAAACTTCGATTCAATCACAACAAGACTGTAAGAAGCTTTCAGCGATGAGGACTCAAAGAAACTCGTGTTTACATCCTCTTTAAACTCACTCAAATCAAAGCCAAAAGCCGTAGAACTGTCAATCTTTAAACTAGAATGGGCATTGTGTAGATTGGAAACAGAAGCGAAATAATCGGTGATGGCTGGCCAGTTTCCGTATTGACTAGATAAGCGTGACAGAGATTCCTGTTCGTTCTTATCATAGATTCTGTAGAGTGTATCGCTTTGAGACAAAGAATTGAGACTGACATAAAAGATTGGAAGATCTAGACCAAGTTTCCGACTCCAGAATTTCTTCTGTTCTAATTGGTTGGCCGTTTGCGAACCAATCTCGCCACCTGCTTGAGCAGCCACTACCATCCGCTCTACCGGATCCCCCGGAGCCGATACCATAATTACAAAACCCAAAAGGGTAATGGCAATCAGTGTTGGAATAAACACAAGAATTCTTCGGAGGACGTATTTAAGCATGAATCGCTCTACGAAAAGATTTTAGTTTGCTGCTGTTGGTGTTGAAGCTGCACCTGCTCCATTCAACAGTTTGAAGTTGCTGATAATTACACCCGGACGTTCAAAATACATATCCGCATTTCCGAATCGCTTGTGAATGGCAACTCTATTTGTAGATGAGAAGAAGAATACATACGGTTGCTCTTCGTAGATTTTCGCTTGCAGTTCTTTAACCATTGGGTTACGAATTGAAGCATCAATGGTGTATTTGATAGAATCAATCAAAGCATCGCTTTCTGCATTACCAAAACCTGTAAAGTTTGACCCTTTGGATGCCCAAGATTCGGTGTGCCATATCTGCGTAAAATCTTCTGGAACGGATGAACCTGCCCAAGCAGCTAGCATCAAATCAAACTTGTGATTTCTAGCATTGTCATAAAGAATGGCAAAATCTAATGGAACGATATTACACTTCAGGCCAGCTTCGTAAAGTGCTTCTGAAATCATTTGTGCCTGATCTCTCCATGTTACTTGCGTAGTCATGTAAGCAAGGTCAAAATCGAGACTTAATTTCTGACCATCAATCATTTTATCACGGATGTTATCGCCATCAGAATCAATCCAACCTGCTTCATCCAGCAATTTCTTGGCTCCTTCTAGGTCTCTTTCAATCAAAGGAAGATTACTGTTGTATTCCGTTTTAAGTGGAGACACAGGACCTACCATTCGCTTGTTCTTACCATTATTAAGCACGATATTCATCTCGTCTACAGAGATTAACATGGCTACTGCTCTACGAACACGCTTATCATCAAAGAACTTTTTGTGTTCAACCCCATCAGGTCGGCAGTTAAACGCCATGTAAGAATAGTTGTAGGTATTAGTGAATCGAGAATGGTAATTCTCGTTAAATGTTGCATCTTCCTGAAGCTCTAACATTTTCTTGGTTGACAGATAAACAGATGCGTCTAACGCTTGTGTTTTGAACTCCAACGCTTGTGAGTTGGGATCTGTGTTGTTTTTGAAAATGATTTTCTCAGGGTAGGCTGTTTCGTAAGCCGATGGAGTTGTCAGTTTTCGTGTCCAGTGGTTTTCTTTTCTCACCAACGTATAAGACTGTCCTGGTTTCCATTCAGCCCATTTGTATGCTCCCATTCCCACTAAGAATTCTGGTTTTCGGCTGTATTTAGCATCGTTAAACTCGGTTGCCCATGCGTTCAAATCTGCCTTATCTGGATTAAATTTTGGGTCGTCAAACTGAGCAAAAGTGTATTTGCGCATCGTTTTATTAGGATCCCAATATGTTTCCTGAAGCAATGGGTAGTCCGTAAGAAATACAACATTTTGAATGTATTTCTTCTTCATTTTCAGGGTAAACTTTCGTGGATTGGCCGCGTCTATAGTGATTTCCTCCAAATTCTCAACATATGGTTTTGAGTGAGGATTGTTTGTCAATGGACATTTATTGGCCTTGAAAGTAAAAATTACGTCAGCAACCGTCAATTGTGTTCCATCATCCCACGTTGGTTCGTCTCTCAGCTCGTAAGTAAATGAAAGCTCATCCTCCGATACTTCTGGCATTGCCTTAATCAAATCTGGTCGACCACCTTTCAATTCAATAAGATCAGAACCAACCACATAATGCTGTGTATAGCCGTTAAGAAATGATCTTGTCGCAGAATTTCCATTGGTCGGGTGCATATCATCCGGCTCACCTATTACATGGAAAACGACCGTATTTTCTTTAGACCAATCTGCTTTAAACTCAGTAGCGTCAGGAACTTCTACGTATGTAAGCTCGCCAACTTCGGCAATCTTATTATCGCCTTTGGTAGCTGAATCGTCTCCAGAACCACCTCCGCAAGAAGCGAGGCCAAGTATAGAACCACCAATAATGCTGAGTCCGACAAATAGGTTTCCGTTATTTTTTAAGTTCATTAGTAGGTCTGATTTGATGAAGGGTGCAAATATAACATTAGATGGTAGTTGAACTCAATCTAACACAGATGAAGTAGCTCTAATTTGACGGGTCAGATTTCGTTAGAATAACTGTTGTTTGGAATAAAAGTATTTCTACTTTTGCACCCCGCTCTCAAAAAGGTGTAAGAATACCTTTACGAAGCAGGTTCTTTTACACATTGGAGAGGTGGGTGAGTGGCTGAAACCAACAGTTTGCTAAACTGTCGTACTGAGAAATCGGTACCGGGGGTTCGAATCCCCCCCCCTCCGCAACGAGAAATTGGGATGGTCTCCCAAGTACAATTGCACGTACTGAAAGCCAATTTTCGGGGTGTAGCGTAGCCCGGTTATCGCGCCTGCTTTGGGAGCAGGAGGTCGCAGGTTCGAATCCTGCCACCCCGACAAAAG